>CADCWC010000001.1 GCA_902806305.1 uncultured Thermoleophilia bacterium
AGCCGGGTCAGCGGATCTCGACGGTCGCGCCTGCCTCCTCGAGCTCCGCGCGCAGGCGATCGGCGTCCTCGCGCGACAGGCCCTGCTTGACGGGAGCAGGTGCGTCGTCGGCGACGGCCTTGGCCTCCTTGAGGCCGAGACCGGTGGCCGCCCGGATCACCTTGATGACGGCGATCTTCGAGCCGCCCGCCGAGGTCAGGACGACGTCGAACGCCGTCTGCTCCTCCGGCTCCTCGACGGCCGCGGCGCCACCGCCGCCGGGGCCCGCCACCATCATCGGGGCGGCCGAGGCGGAGACGCCGAAGACCTCCTCGAGCGACTTCACGAGCTCGGCGAGGTCGAGGACGCTCTTCTGCTTGATCTCGTCGATCAGCTGGTCGTTGGTCATGGGCATGGTCTGTCTGACTCCTTGTGGGAACGGGTGGTGGCGAGGGACGGCCTAGGCGGCCGCGGCCTCGCGCTGCTGTCGGATCTGGTCGAGCGCCACGACGAGGCCGCGAGGGACGGCGGCCAGGACGTTGACGAACGAGGAGAGCGGGGCGGCGATGCCGCCCACGACCTGGGCGTAGAGCTGCTCGCGGGGCGGCAGCGTGGCCAGGGCGCGGACGCCCTCGGCGTCGTACGTGCGGCCGTCGAGCACGGCGCCGCGCAGCTGCAGCACGCGGGTCTCGCGGGCCGCGTCGGCGAGGCGCTTGGCCACGGGTGCCGGATCGGACCGGCAGAACGCGATGGCGGTCGGTCCGGCCAGGAGCTCTGCGAGCCCCTCGGTGTCCGTGCGCTCGGCGGCGATGCGGGCGAGCGTGTTCTTCGAGACCCGGAACGTGGCGTCGAGCGACCGCAGGTCGTTGCGGACCGTCGAGAGCCGCGACACGGACAGGCCGCGGTAGTCGGCCACGATCAGCGCGGACGCATCACGCAGCTCCGACTCGAACTCGGCGATGAGCTCGGCCTTCTGGGATCGCAACATGGGATGTTCACCTCCTTCACTTCGGAACGGACGCGCCCCCCGAGCCGACCTGGAGATCGGTGGCTCGGGGGGCGCGGGGAACGCGCTCGTCGGCTCGACGGGCGCGGTGTCGTTCCTCGTGGCCCTCGGATCCACCTACGCCGGTCTTCCGCCCCGGAGGGGGCAGCCGGCGGTCTCGGGTGACTGAGAGGTGCGTGGGGACTGGTGGAGCGGGCGTCAGGACGCGGCCGGGACGGCCTCCTCCTCGAGCAGGTTGCGGGTGCGCGTGGGGTCGAGATGGATCCCCGGGCTCATCGTCGAGGCGATCGTGATCGTCCGCAGGTAGCGCCCCTTGGCCGCGGCGGGCTTGTTGCGGATGATCTCGTCGAGCACCGTGCCGTAGTTCTCGACCAGCCTGCGCTCGTCGAACGACTTCTTGCCGAGCGGCACGTGGATGATCCCGGTGCGGTCCGTGCGGTACTCGATCTTGCCCGCCTTGACCTCCTGGACCGCGCGCGCCACCTCCATCGTCACGGTGCCCGTGCGCGGGTTCGGCATCTTGCCCTGAGGGCCGAGGATGCGGCCGAGCCGCCCGACGATCACCATCATGTCGGGCGTCGCGATGGCGATGTCGAAGTCGGTGAAGCCCTCCTGGATGCGGGCCGCGAGGTCCTCGGCTCCGACGATGTCGGCGCCCGCCTCGCGGGCCTCGTCCGCCTTCGGGCCCTGCGCGAACACGGCCACGGTCGCCGTGCGCCCCGTGCCGTGCGGGAGCATGACGGTGCCGCGGAGCTGCTGGTCGGCGTGCCGGACGTTGACGCCCAGGCGCATGTGCACCTCGACGGTCTCGTCGAACGTCGCGGTGTCGAGGCTCTTCAGCAGGCGGATCGCCTCGATCGGCTCGTACAGCCGCTCGCGGTCGACGGCCCGTCGCGCGGCGACCGAGCGCTTGCCCGCCATCAGGCCTCCACCTCCACGCCCATCGAGCGCGCCGTGCCCGCCACGACGAGCATGGCCGCCTCGACGTCGTTCGCGTTCAGGTCGGGCAGCTTCGTCTCCGCGATGTCCCGCAGCTGCGCCTGCGTCAGCGTGCCGATCTTCGTGCGGTTCGGCTCGGCGGAGCCCGACGTCACGTTCAGCGCCTCCTTGATCAGCACGGCCGCGGGCGGCGTCTTCGTGATGAAGGTGAAGGAGCGGTCCTCGTAGACCGAGATCTCGACCGGGGTGACCCGGCCGAGCTGGCCGCCGCCGGTGGCGGCGTTGAACGCCTTGCAGAACTCCATGATGTTGACGCCGTGCTGACCGAGCGCCGGGCCGACGGGCGGCGCGGGGTTGGCCTGGCCGGCCGGGATCTGCAGCTTGATGACCTTGGTGACCTTCTTGGCCACGTGCGTACCTCCTGGTGGTCCGGACGTCGCCGACGGGCGACTCCCACCGCTCTCGCCTGACCGGCGCCCGGACGGGCGTCAGTCGAGCTTCTTGACCTGGTCGAACGTGAGCTCGACCGGAACCTGCCGCTCGAAGATCGAGACGTGGACCTTGAGCCGACCGGCCTCGGGGTTGATCTCGATGATCTCGCCGTCGAAGTCGGACAGCGGACCGGAGACCACCTTGACGGCCTCGCCGAGCGTGAACTCGGCCTTCGCCTTCGGCTTGGCCTCGGCGCCCGCGGGCGTGGCCGACTGGAAGATCCGCTCCACCTCACCGGCCGACAGCGGGACCGGCCGACCGCCCACGCCACCGCCCGCCGCGCCGACGAAGCCCGTGACGCCCGGCGTGCCCTTGACGAGGTGCCAGGTGTCGTCGTTCATGTCCATCTGGACGAGCACGTAGCCCGGCAGGACGCGCTTCTCGACCTGGACCTTCTGCCCGTCCTTGGTCTCGACGACCTGCTCGGTCGGCACCACGATGCGCCGGATGAACGGCTCCTGCTTCATGGAGACGCGACGGTGCTCGAGGTTGGCCTTGACCTTGTTCTCGTGGCCGGAATAGGTGTTGACGACGTACCAGCGAAACATTGGGACCTTCGTGAGCGCTTCTGGTGGCGGGTCAGCCGGCCTGCTGGTCGATGAGCCAGCGGGCGGCCTGCGTGAAGACGGAGTCGAGGGCGTAGAGGTAGAGGCCGACGACGATGGACGCGATCAGGACGACGGCAGTGGCGTTCGTGATCTCCTCGCGGCCCGGCCAGTTGACCCGACGCAGCTCGAGCACGCACTCGCGCAGGAACTGGAGCGGCCCGCCGCGCGTGACGGTCGGCGCGACGTCCGGGCCGGCGGCAGCCGGGAGCTCCTCACCGCGCGACGCGCGGCGCTCGGCGCGGCGTCGCCTGCGT
>CADCWC010000002.1 GCA_902806305.1 uncultured Thermoleophilia bacterium
CGCGGCCACGTCGGCCCAGAACGCCGCGGGCTGCTCGGTCTGGTACTGCGGATCGAAGAAGCCGAGCCGGAGCGGCGCCGCGCCCGCGGGCGCCGCGATCGCCCCGGCCGCCGAGGCGACCAGGGCGACCAGCGTCCCGCGCCGCGTCGCGCTGCGTGCGACGTGCCTCACGATCAGCGCCCGCGGACGGCGAGCCACGCCCGCCAGGCCGGCTTCTGCTTGCCGCCGACCGTCCGGAGCCCCGACTGCCAGCCTGCCAGCCGATCGTCCCGGATGACCTTCTCGTCCCGGATCAGGAACCAGACGATCATCTCGACCCGCTTGTAGCGCTTGCGGAAGATGTTGATCGAGTTCCGGAGGTACGCGGCCTGCGCTGTCTGCGGGACGCCGAGGAAGCGGTCGGGGTAGGACTGGATGCCGAACTCGGTCAGCCAGACCTTGTAGCGCTTGCGCGGCCACAGCCGGTCCGCCTCCCGCAGGAACTCCCCGAAGTTGGCGACGTAGATGTTCGGGCCCTTGCTGCCCTGGCCCTGCCGGAGCCCCTGGCTCGGCGCGGAGTTGTAGGGGTGGATCGCGAGGACGTCGAACCTCGCGCCCGACGCCTTCATCAGCTTGAGGAAGTTGAGCGGCGCGAACACGGTCCGGTAGAAGTTCGAGTACGCCGTGCCGCCGGTGACGACGATGTTGCTCCGGCTGCGCCGCTTGAGCTCGTCGTAGGCGCCGTTCAGCATCGCCGTGTAGTCGCGCCCGAGCGTGATCGGCGCGTTCCGCCGCGGGTTCCCGCGACGGTCGGTCCGAGCCGGGTACAGGTACTTGTTCGGCTCGTTCCAGATCTGCCAGCGCGTCACGCGGGGCAGGGCCACGCCGTCGCCGTCCGGGTCGTAGCGACCGGAGTAGCGGAGCGCGGCGGCGGCCACGAAGTTGCGGAAGTAGACCGTGTTCGGGACGGCGTTGAACAGGTACGCGCGGTAGCTCGGCTTCTTCGCCGCCCACTGCGGCGTCCGGTGGATCGTGAGGATCACCGGGATCTTGTGGTTCGCGGCGTCCTGCACGAGGCCGTCGAGGTAGGCCCAGTCGTAGCGCGGATCGCCGGGATCGCGCTGGACGGTCGGCTTGCGGGGGGCGATCCCACGCCAGTCGACGTTGTAGCGCAGCACCTGCGGCCGCAGGATCTTCGCGTCGGCCCAGAAGCGGGCGGGTTGCTCGGCCTGGTAGGCCGGATCCATGAAGCCGAGCTTCAGCGGCGCCGCCTGGGCGGCAGGGGCAAGAGCCCCGGCCGCCACGGCGGCCAGGGCGAGGGTGACGCGCTTCGACAAGATCAGGCTCCTAGGATTCGGCCCACGAGGTCCGACCGCGTGCTGCGCTCCATGAGCAGCTCGAGTCCCTCGCGCAGATCGATGGTCGGCTCCCAGCCCAGGAGGGCCCGGGCCTTCGAGATGTCAGGACGACGCTGCTGGGGATCGTTCACCGGCAGCGCCTCGTGCACGATTCGACTGCTCGAGCCGGTTACCTCTATGACCATCTCGGCCAGCTCGAGCAGCGTGAACTCGCCGGGGTTGCCGATGTTGACCGGCTCGTGCTCGCCCGACTCGGCCAGCGCCCAGATGCCCGCGATGAGGTCGTCGACGAACGTGAACGACCGCGTCTGAGAGCCGTCCCCGAAGACCGTGATCGGCTTGCCCTCGAGCGCCTGGCGCAGGAAGGTCGGGATGGCGCGACCGTCGAACGCCCGCATGCGCGGCCCGTACGTGTTGAAGATGCGCACGATCGCGGTGTCGACGCCCTGCTGGCGGTGGTAGGCCATCGTCAGCGCCTCGGCGTAGCGCTTGGCCTCGTCGTAGACGCCGCGCGGGCCGATCGGGTTGACGTTGCCCCAGTAGGTCTCGGGCTGCGGATGCACGTGCGGGTCGCCGTAGACCTCGGACGTCGAGGCGACCAGGAAGCGGGCGCGCTTGAACTTCGCGAGGCCGAGGGCGTTGTGGGTGCCGTAGGACCCGACCTTCAGGGTCTGGAGCGGCAGGCGCAGGTAGTCGATCGGGCTCGCGGGCGACGCGAAGTGGAAGACGTAGTCGACGGGGCCGTCGACCTCGATGTGCTCCGTCACGTCGTGGTTGACGAAGCGGAACGCGTCGTGACGGATGTGCTCGAGATTCGTCAACGAGCCGGTGTCGAGGTTGTCGATGCAGACGACCTGGTGCCCCTGATCCAACAGGTGCTCACACAGGTGCGAACCGAGGAACCCCGCCCCGCCCGTCACCACGGAAATGGGCGTGTCGGATGGCATGGACCTCACTCTAGTCGCTCGTTCCACGGCTTCCCGCCGGCCTCACACAATCCTCAGGGCCGATCGGCTCCGACCCGAGGACCCTCCGGCGCGCCGACCAGGCGGACACGCCGCGTCAGACCGAGCCACCGCCGGTCCGCCGTCAGGACCGCATCGGCGTCGTGGATCTCCCCGAAGGCCAGGACGACGGCGTCCGGCAGGCTCAGGCTCGCATGGACCGCTCGGAGGGCCGCGGCGGCTCGTGCAACGCGCTCGTCGACCGGCGCGATCAGACAGCGCGTGAAGAAGAGGTCCGCCGCGGCGGTCGCCTCGTGCCCGCGACGCAGCGCGCCGACGACGACCTCGGCGAAGGCGGTGCTCGGCACGGCCTTCGGAACGCCCACGGCGTCCCGCACGGCAGCCGTCGCGGCGCCATGGACGGCGTCGCGACGCTCCAGGAAGGCGATGATCACGCTCGCGTCGAGGACGATCACCAGTCGGGGCCGCGGTCGTTGCGGCGAAGCTCGTCGAGATACCCGGGTGCGTAGACGCCGTCGAGCGCGCCGGCAGTCGCCTCCACGACGGCCAGGTCGAGCTCAGCTTCGGACGGCACACGGGTCAGGACGATGGTTCCGGGTCCGGATGCCTCGACGCGAAGCTCGTCGCCTGGCGCGATCCCCGCGTCACGGAGGGCCTGCACCGCGAGCGTGACCTGGTTCTTGTCGGACACGCGCGTCTGACCGTTCACCCGCTTCCTTGAGCTTGTCGCCATGACTCAAGCATACAAGGCGGGCCTACGCACGCCTCGGACGGCGGGCGACGGCGTGGCGCAGCCGGTCGCGCAGCGCGGCGAGCCGGCGGCGCTCGCGCTCCTCGAAGAACCCGAACGGCACGAGCGCCACCGGGTAGGCGACCACGAGCGCGCCGGCGACGACCAACGGCACGCCGGCGGCGCGCCCGACCGCGCAGAGCGCCACGGCCGTGCCCACGGCCGCCGTCACGCGGCCCCACTGGTACGGAACCGGGAACACCCGCTGCGCGCGGAGGGCCATCCCGCCGAACATCACGGCGAACGCGACGGCACCGGACGCCGCTGCGCCCAGCATGCCGTGGCGCGGGATCAGCACCAGGTTCAGCAGGACGTTGACGACGGCGGCGAGGCCGGTGACGGTCCAGTTGAGGCCCGTGCGCCGCGCCCGGCCCACGCCGATCGCCAGCACGGTGTAGCCCGCGAAGGCGACGCCTCCGAACGCGAGCGGCGCGACGACGTCCTCCGCGGCCTGGTAGGCGGGCGTGGTCAGGAGCTCGACGATCCAGGGCGCGAGCACCCCGAGGGCGAGGGCGAGCCACGACAGCAGCACCAGCAGGTAGGTCAGGACGTAGGGGTAGACGCGCCGGGCCTCGTCGTCGTCCGTGATCGAGTAGGCGAACGCGGGCCAGGCCATCCGGAAGGCCGTGAGCACGAGCACGAGGCCCGAGGCCACGCGCACGCCGATCGAGTAGAGGCCGACCTCCGCCTCGTCCGCGAGCTCCACGAGCAGGAAGCGGTCGGAGAACGTCAGGGCCCAGAGCGCGAAGGCCGAGGGGACGAGCGGCAGGCCGAAGCGGTGCATCCGCACGAGCAGGTCGCGGTCTAACCCGAGGCCGAGCTGCTCGCGGCGCCAGGCCAGCAGGACGACGTAGACGCTGAGCGTCCCGATGAAGCTGCCGACGATCACGCCCTCGGCCCGCAGGCCCAGGCCGACCACGAGCGCGACGGTGGCGCCGATCGTGATCAGCACGTTCGCGAGCGTGGCGAGGAGGAAGGCCGTCGAGCGCTCCTCCACCCGGAAGACGGCCGTGAGCTGCTCGTAGTTCATCTGCGCCCACAGGCCGACGAACGCCAGGGCGACGAGCGTGGCGTCGCCCGGGTCCTCGAACAACAGCCGCGCGAGCGGCCGGCTGAGCAGGACGCCGAGCGCGAGGCAGGCGGTCGCCACGCCGAGCGTGAACCAGAACGACGTCCGGAGCACCCGTCGGCGGTAGGCCTCGTCCGGGCCGTCGAACCAGAAGCGGAAGAAGGCGGTCGAGATCGCGCCGCGCGCGAACGTGACGATCACGGCCGACAGGGCGATCAGCGTCTCGACGCGCCCGTAGTCACCCGGCGTCAGGTACGACGTGTAGAGCGGCAGGAGCAGGACGGCGAGCACACGCGAGACGATCCCGCCAAGCCCGTAGACCGCCGAGTGGCGCGCCAGACGCGAGAGCTGCCCGAGCATGAGCGCCAGTATGGGCTGCCGGTTCCCGACCGGGCGGGGTCCGTGGCGGGGCGCGAGGAGCGGACCGTCCCGCGCCGTGGGATCATCGGCGCGTGATCGGTGTCGAGCACGTCGACTTCGTCGCCGTCCCGACGCGCGACGCAGCCGCCGCGCGCCGGTTCTACGGCGAGCTCCTCGGGCTGCCCACGAGCCCGCACGGCGGTGACGAGTTCGAGGCCGCGAACGTCACGCTCGCGCTCTGGCAACCCGAGGCCGAGGGCGTCCCGTTCGCGCCGAGCACCGCCGGCATCGCGCTCCGCGTGGCGGACGTCCCCGCGGCCCGGGCGCGGCTCGAGGCGGCGGGCGTGTCCTTCCTCGGGCCGACCGTCGACACGGGCGTCTGCCTCATGGGGTTCCTGCACGATCCGGACGGCAACGTGCTGATCCTGCACCGTCGCTACGCGCCGCGCGGCGGCGCGCCGGCCGTCGACGACGCCGGAGCCGCCGCTCAGAGCGAGGCGTAGACCTCGAGCAGGCGGTCCGTCATCGGCTCGACGCCGTGCACGTGCTCGACGTAGCGCCGTGCGGCGGCGCCGCGGCGCCGGCGCTCGTCCACTGACCGGACGAGCGGCCCGAGGCGGTCGTGCAGCGTCTCGGCCGTGACGGACACGATCGGCACCTCGACGCCGAAGGCCTCCTCCGTCCGGCGCACCGGCTCGTCCTGCAGGTACGTGAGCACGGGCTTGCCCAGGGCCATCGCCTCGATGGCGAACACGCCGTACCAGCCGGCGTTGAGCTGGTCGACCACGATGTCCGCGTCCTCGTAGAGCCGCCGCGCCTCCTCGTGCGGCAGCCCCTCCACGAGGCGCAGGTCGACGGGCAGCCGCGCGCAGGCCGCGATCACGTGCTCCGTCCCCTTGCGCGTCCGCGAGGACGGGGCGTGGACGACGAGCGGTCGGGCGCGGTCCGACGGCGGATGCTCGACGTAGCGGTCGAGGTCGATCCCCGGCGGGATCACGTGCGCCTCCGGCACCCAGCGCCGGGCTGCGTGCGAGCCGACGATCTGGGCGCCCGCGCGGCGACCGTAGGCGAGCTCCTCCGGCGACTTGCCGCGGATGTCCGAGCCGAGATAGTGGAACACCGAGCGCTTCCGGAACGCGCGCAGGACCGGGAACTGGAGCCGCTTCGGCACGAGCGTCAGGCCGAAGTAGAAGTGGAAGAGGTCCGTACGCGGGAGCAGGCGGGCCAGGACCCGCGCCTGCACGAGCTGCGCGGCGACGAAGCCGGTCGGGCGGTGGACGATCTCGTCGGCCTCCGGATGGAGCGTCAGCGGCTCCCAGACCACCAGGCGGGCGTCGAGACCGCGGCGTCGCTGGGCCTGCACGTTCGTCCACGGGATCCCCGCGAAGTTGACGGGGCAGTGCGTGACCCGCAGCGCCGGCCCGACTGTCCGCACCCTCAGTCGCCGTCCCAGTCGACCTGGTCGAAGAAGCGGAGCGACCGACGCGTCGGGCGCACGCGGGCGGCCAGGGCGCGGAGCTCCTCCGTCGAGGTCTCGCCGAGCGCGTGCTTGAGCCCCAGGTACGGGAGGTTCAGGTCCTCCTGGTAGACCACCGTCGAGATGCGCGGGTTGACCTCGATGACGAAGTCGCCGACGAGCTGGATGTTGAAGAAGTGGTCGAGCTCGAGCTCCGCGCAGATCCGATCGGCGATCGCCATCAGCCCGTCGTCGTCGAGCGTGCGGAAGAACATCGCGAGCCCGCAGCGCATCGCCTCCCGCGTCTTCGGGTGGCCGAGCACGACGCGACCACCCGCGGCGAAGCCGTCGATCGTCCGCTCGCCGCCCGTGGCGAGCTCCATGACGAGCAGCTCCGGGCCGAGGTCGTCCCCACGCTCGAGCAGCTCCGTCACCTCCTCGAGGCGCATGCCGAGCGCGCCTGGCTTGGCGTGCAGCAGCTGCTCGCGGCGGTCGACCGTCGCCGAGAGGACGCGGAACCCCCGCGACCCCGAGCCGGACACCGGCTTCATGCAGACGTCGCGCCCCGGGTAGCCGAGCTCGGTCGCCGCCGCGGCCAGCGCCGCCGCGCCCCGGACGCGGCGCCAGGCGGGCGTCGGCACTCCGATCCGGTCGAGCATCTCGGACGACGCGGCCTTGTCGTTCGAGCGGCGGACGGCGTCGGCCGAGGAGGTCAGCACCGCGACGCCGTCGAACCGGTGCTTCGCCTCGGCGAGCGCGAGCAGGTCGTACGACGACTGGGGCAGCACGGCGTCCACGCGGTGCTTCGCGCAGAGGTCGCGGACGGCGTCGGCGAAGCCCGGGTCCTCGCCGCCGGGCACGAGCTCGAAGGCGTCGCACAGGTGGCGGCCGATCGCCCGCTCCGCCATGTCGGTGCCGACGAGCCGGACCCGGCGCTCCCCGTTCTCGCGCAGCGCCCGCAGGAGCGCCGCCGTGCCGGGCGAGCCGGTCGCCGTGACGAGCACGGTCAGGTCGCGGAGGGCCGTCACGTCAGGTCGATCCGGTCGGCGGCCAGGTGCTCGAGGCGCGTCTGCCGGTCCGCGTCGAGCATCGCGAGCATCGTCTCGCGCATCGAGCCGCCCGGGAACACCCAGATCTCGGGGTGGGTCAGCAGCTGCAGCCACGGGAAGCGCCCGGCCCGGAGGTCGTCGTCGGGCGGGCCGGAGCGCCAGTGCTGGTTCGAGTCCGAGCGGTACGTGGCCGGGTCGAAGTGACGCCCCATCACGTTGACCGCGCCGGGAATCTCGTCGCGCATGTACGCGGGGTCGGGGTTGTGCCACGCCACCACGGGGTCGAAGCGCTCGTCGAGTACGGCCCGCGGGTGCACGGCGTGCAGGCCGACGGCGTGGCCGAGCGCCCGCAGCCGGGCGATCGTCCGCACGCCGACCGGGGAGGACAGGTTGTAGAACACGCTCTCCGTCATCAGGAAGTACGTGGCCCGGACCCCGATCTCGGCCTCGAGCTCGGCCATCGTGACGGCGGCCTCCAGGCTCAGGTCGACGTCGTGGCGCAGGAACACGACGCCGGGCTCCGGGTCCCGGTCGAAGGTCGAGGGACGGTAGCCGCCGCTTCGCGCCGCCTCCAGGATGCGTGCGTAGGCGGCCAGGTCGAAGGCGGGGGCAGGCGTCGCCATCGGCGGGCGATCGTAGCGGCGCCCGTCGCGGGCGTGGGCCGGCGTGCGCCGCGGCGGGGCGATCATCGGCGACCGCGAACTGCCCCTCATCGCCGCACCGCCAGATGCCGATGACGAAGGCGGCAGCCGGCGCGTAGAAGACTGGGAGTTCCGATGGAGAACATGGTCGTGATGCAGCTCGTCGACGAGGTGCGGGACCTCCCGCTCACCGTCTCGAACGTGCTGGCGCAGGTGATCACCGAGTGCGACAACGCCGACGCGTCGGTGTCGAGCCTGGCGCGGATCATGGCCGGCGACCAGGCGCTCGCCGCCATGGTGCTGAAGCTCGCGAACTCGGCCTACTACGGCTACGCCCGCAAGATCGAGTCGCTGCCGGACGCCGTGGTGCTGCTCGGGTTCGCGTCCGTCAAGAACCTGGCCATCACCGCCTCGATCACCCGCCTGCTGACGAACAATCGCGACCAGTACGCCGACGTGCGCGCCGCCCTCTTCGACCACTCGCTGTGCACCGCCGTCACGGCCCGCATCCTCGGTCGCAGCAAGCGCGTCTCCGGCGAGAAGGCGTTCGTCGCCGGCCTGCTCCACGACCTCGGCCTGATCGTGCTCGTCTGCTACCGCAAGGATCTCTTCGGCAAGCTCCAGGCCGCGTCGGACGGCGCCGGCGCCGACTTCCACGAGGTGGAGCTCGACGTGCTCGGCTTCGGTCACGCCGAGCTCGGAGCCCTCGTCGCGGCCGAGTGGAAGTTCCCGGCGGCCCTCTGCGAGGCGCTCCGCTTCCACCATGAGCCCGGCGCGGCGCTCGTCGACCCGATGCTCACGAGCACGATCCACGTCGCCGACTGGGCCGCGAAGCGCGTCGGCGTCGGCCTCGTGCCGCCCGCGGTGCCGGAGTGGCCCGCCGCCGCGAGCAAGGACCTGTTCGACCTGTCCGACGCGAGCGTCACCCGGCTCGAGTCCGAGATCCGGGCCGAGTTCCTCGACGGCGAGTCCCTGCGCGGCGTCGGCCGCGCCGCCTGACGGCCCGTCGTTCCTTGGCCTAGGAGCGCAACGGCCGCACGACGGTCGAGAGGAGCGCGAGCAGCACGCCGACGACGAGGCCGAGCACGGCGGCCACCACGACGCCGGAACGGCCGGACGCCGCGCCACCGACGCGCCGGCCGACGGCCGGGTCGACGATCTGGCTCTGCTCGATCTGGTTCGTGGCCTCGAGCTGCTGCTCGCTGTCGAAGAGCTGCTCCTGCAGATCGGCCTGCAGCGCGCGCGTCGTGGCGAGCGTCTGGCCGAGCGACGTCAGCAGGATGGCCCGGTCCGTGGCGGCGAGCGCCCCGCCGTCCTGCAGGCCGCGGATGCGCTCACGGATCCCCGCGCTGTCGGTCGTGAGCTCTCCGACCTGCGCGGTGAGCCGCTCGATGCGCGCCTCGAGCTGCCCGATCTTGCTGCGCTGGTAGCCGCTCGTGAACGTCGCGAGCCGTTCGGCCAGCGCGTTCGCGGCCGCGGCGGCCTGCTCCGGCGTGAACGGCCCGCGCACCGTCACGAAGAGCTGCTGGCTCGTCCCGGCCCGGGCTGCCGACGCCCCGGCGGCCTGCGTCGAGACCCGTCCGGCGAGCGCACCGCGCCGGAGGCCCGCCGCCTCGGCGGCAGCGTCGCGCCATTCGGCCTGCGACAGCAACGTCGAGGGGTAGAGCGGGTTCGAGTTCAGGGTGCCCGGGATCGGCACGCCGTTCGGGGACAACGGCTGCCCGATCGAGACGAACGCCCGCGCCTCCGAGAGGTTCGGGGCGTTGCCGGACTCGCTGCGCAGCAGGGACACCGCGACGGCGACCACGACGCACAGGGCCACGATCCACCAGCGCGCCGCCAGACGACGGACGTAGCGCTGGAGGTCGATCTCCCCGGGGGTGTCGGCCGGCTGCTCGCTCACGGGCGAGGATCGTAGAGGCCGGCCCCGCGGCCCGCGGTGCCGACGCGCGCGACGCGTGGCGGTCGGGCCGTCCCGCGGGGGACGCGGGCTACCCTCCCTCGGTGCGCGTCGTCCCCCGCAGCCGCCGAGCCGCCTTCGTCCTCGGCGCCCTGCTCGCGTACCTCACCGTGGCGGGCGCGGCGGCCGCCTGGTGGGTGCTCGTGGCGCGCGCCGACGAGCAGGTCGACCAGGGCGCGGCGCTGCCGTTCTCGGACTCGGTGGCCTCCGTGGCGACCACGGAGGAGCCGGCGGCGACCACGGCGGAGGTCGAGGCCCCCGGGTCGACGGGCGCGGCGCCCGAGCCTGCGCCGGCCGCCGCCTGGCCCGTCTGGGGCTTCGACCTCGCGCACACGCGACACAACCCCGAGGCCCGCCAGCGACCGCCCTTCCGGCCGGTCTGGCGCGCCCGACTCCGGAAGCTGGTCGAGTTCCCGCCCGTGGTCGACGACGAGGGGATCTACGTGCAGGTCGCCGACGGCCGCGTCGTCTCCATCGACCGCGAGACCGGGAAGACGATCTGGACGCGCAAGCTGGAGGCGCCGATGGCCTCCTCGCCCGCGATCGACGAGCGCTCCCTCTACGTCTCCTCCCTCGGCGGCCGGGTCCACGGCCTGCGCCGCTCCGACGGGGCGTCGCGCTGGGCGCTGCGCGTCGGCGGGCGCACGGAGTCCTCACCGCTCCTCGCCGACGGCCTGCTCTACGTCGGCGCCGAGCTCGAGGGCAAGCGCGGCGCCCTGTTCGCGCTCGAGCCGGCCACGGGTCGGGTCCGCTGGAAGGCCGAGGTGTCGGGCGCGGTGAAGGCGTCCCCGGCCTACGCCGACGGGCGCCTCTACGTCGGCGACTACGACGGCTGGATCCACGCCTTCGACGCCCGCACGGGGCGGCGGATCTGGCGCACGGAGGGACTGCACCGCCACGGCGGCCTGACCCGCTCCGAGTTCTACGCCACGCCGACCGTGGCCTACGGGCGCGTCTACGTCGGCGCGACGGACTTCCGGATGTACTCCCTCGTGGCCGCCACCGGCGAGATCGCCTGGACGGCACGTACCGACAAGTGGGTCTACGGCGGCACGGCCGTCGTCGACCGGACCGTGTACTTCGGGTCCTACGACGGCCGGGTCTACGCGCTCGACGCGCGCACCGGCGACGAGCGCTGGCGCTTCGAGACGCGCTCGCGCGTGTCCGGCTCCCCGACGGTGGTCAACGGCGTGGTCTACCTCTCGACGCTCGGGAAGGGCACCTTCGGGCTCGACGCGCGGACGGGGAAGCCGGTCTGGCGCTTCGGCGACGGCCAGTACTCGCCCGTCGTCGCGACCCGAGACCTGTTCCTGCTGACCGGTACGGGATCCGTGTACCGGATGGTCGAGGAGGGCGCGGAGGCGGCCGGGTGAGGGTCGTCCTCGTCGACCCGCGCGGCGACACCCGACCCTACGACCACGCGCTGGCCGCCGCCCTCGTCGCCCGCGGCCACGACGTGGCGCTCGTCACGTCGCGCTTCGCCCACGGCGACCTGCCACCGGCTCCGGGCGTCGACGTGCAGGAGCGCTTCTACCGGCTGGTCGACCGGGTCCCCGGCCTGCCCGCGATCGGCCGGCGCGTGGCTCGCGGCCTCGAGCACCCGGTCGACCTCATGCTGCTCGGGATCGGCCTGCGCCGCGCGCGGCCCGACGTCGTCCACGTGCAGTGGCTGCCCCTCCACGGCGTCGACCGCGCCTTCTGGCGCCTTGTGCGCCGCCTGACCGGCGTGCCGGTCGTCCTCACCGCCCACGACGCCGTCCCGCTGCACGCGACCGCGCGCCGCCTCCGCCGTGCCGGCCGGAACGTCCGCGCCTTCGAGCGCGTCGTCTCGCACTCGGGCTTCGGCGCGCGCGCGCTGACGGAGCGCCTCGGGGTGCGCCCGGAGCGGGTGGCCCGGATCGCCCACGGCGCGCTCGACACCTATCGCGACGTGCCGCCCGTCGCCCCCGCCGTACCGGCCGGCGCGCCCGTGGTCGGGTTCCTGGGCCTGATCCGGCCGTACAAGGGGCTCGACACGCTGCTCGACGCGTGGCCTCGCGTCCGCGCCGCCGTGCCCGACGCCGTGCTGCTCGTGGCCGGGCGGCCGTTCGGCGACCCATCGGCGGCGCGGGCGGCCGCGATGGCGCGGGACGGCACGGGCGTGGTGGCCGAGCTGCGGTTCGTCTCGACCGGGGAGTTCGCCGGGGCGCTCGCACGGTCGGACGTCGTCGTGTTGCCCTACCGCCGCATCGACCTGTCCGGCGTCCTGTTCGCGGCGATGGCGCTCGGCCGGCCGCTCGTCGTCTCGGACGTCGGCGGGTTCCGGGAGGTGGTGGGCGAGAGCGGCGCGGGACTGCTCGTGCCGCCCGACGACCCGGCGGCCCTGGCCGACGCGCTCGTCCGGACGCTGGAGGACGCGGAGCTGCGCCGGCGGC
>CADCWC010000003.1 GCA_902806305.1 uncultured Thermoleophilia bacterium
CGCCGCGCTGAGCCGCTCGCGCGGGCTGGACGCCCGCGCCGAGGACGTCCTCGTGACCACGGGCTCCCAGCAGGCGCTCGACCTCGTGGCCACCGCGGTGCTCGACCCGGGCGACGTGGTCATCGTCGAGCGCCCGAGCTACCTCGCCGCCCTGCAGGTCTTCGCGCTCACGGGCGCCCGGGTCGTGTCCGTCCCCCTCGACGACGACGGCCTGGATCCCGAGCAGGTCCGCGCGGCGGTGCGCCGGCACGACGCCAAGCTCGTCTACACGGTCGCGAACTTCCAGAACCCGGCCGGGGTGACGCTGGCGCCCGACCGCCGGCGGGCGCTCGCCCGCGTGGCGGCCGAGGAGGGGGTCTGGGTCCTGGAGGACGATCCGTACGGGGAGCTGCGCTACCGCGGCGAGGCCGCCGCGCCCGTCGCGTCCTGCGAGCCCGACCGGGTGGCGTACGCCTCCAGCCTGTCCAAGATCCTCGCGCCCGGGCTGCGGCTCGGCTGGCTCGTGCTTCCGGCGGGCCTCCGCGACGCGGTGGTGGTCGCCAAGCAGGCCCGCGACCTGCACACCTCCACGGTGGACCAGCGCGCCGCGGTGGAGTACCTCGCGTCGGGCGCCCTGCGCCCGCACCTGGCGCGGATCAGGACCGCCTACGGCGCGCGGCTGGACGCCATGCTCGCCGGCCTGCCCGCCGCGCTCCCGGACGGCTCGGCGTGGACACGCCCCGAGGGCGGCATGTTCGTGTGGCTCACCCTGCCGGCCGATCGGGATGCGGGCGCGCTGCTCACCCGAGCCGTGGACGAGGGCGTCGCCTACGTGCCGGGCGCCCCGTTCTTCGCCGATGCGCCGCTCGCCCACACCGCCCGCGTGTCGTTCGCCACGCTCGAGCCGCCGCAGATCGCCGAGGCGCTCGCGCGGCTGGCCCGCGCGCTGGGCTGAGCGGGCCCGGGGCCCCGGCGGCGCCTACGCTTCGGCGATGGAGCTCGGCGTCGGCTACTTCCCCACCCACGACGCCATGGGCCCCGGCCCGCTGGCGCGCCTGGTCGAGGAGCACGGCCAGGAGTCCCTGTTCTTCGCCGAGCACACGCACATCCCGGCCAGCCGCGAGACCCCGTGGCCGGGCGGCAGGCCGCTGCCTCCGAAGTACTGGCACACCTACGACCTCTTCGTCGCCCTCACCGCCGCCGCGGCCGCCACGAGCCGGCTGCGGGTCGGCAGCGGGATCTGCCTCGTGACGGAGCGCGACCCCATCGTCACCGCCAAGGCCGCGGCGAGCGTCGACCACCTGTCGGGCGGGCGACTCGAGTTCGGGGTGGGCGCCGGCTGGAACCGGGAGGAGCTGCGCAACCACGGAACGGATCCGCGCGTGCGGATGGCCGTCATGGGCGAGTCGAGGCATCCGCGCGATCTGGACGCAGGCGGAGGCCGGCTACGCCGGCCTCCACGTCTCCTTCGAGCGCATCTGGTCGTTTCCCAAGCCCGTCCAGCGCCCGCACCCGCCGATCCTCGTCGGCGGGGACGGGCCGACGGTCCTGGACCGCGTTCTCGCCTTCGGGGACGCCTGGTTTCCCACGTGGAGCACGGAGGAGCTCCTGCTCGAGCGCGCCGCGGAGCTGCAGGCTCGCGCCGAGCGGCCCGTGGAGGTCCAGGTCATCGCGTGCCGGCCGACCCGGCGGTGCTCGCGCGGCTGCGTGAGGCCGGGATCCGGCGCGCGGTGCGCTGGCTGCCGTCCGGCGGGCGCTCCGTCGTCGAGCCGGCGCTGGCGCGATGGGAGCGGGCGATCGCCGACCTCAACTCGCGGAATGACGGCGGGCCGGCCGGCCGTCGGACCGCCGGCTAGGCCGACTCGACCAGCGCGCGCACCGGCATCGCCGGCAGGCGCACGACGAAGCGCGCACCCGACGCGCCCGTCCCCGGATCGGCGAGCTCGACGCTGCCGCCGTGGCCCTGGGCCACCGCCCGCACGATGGAGAGCCCGAGGCCGAAGGATCCCGAGCCGCCGGCGCGGTCGCCCGCGCCGCGGACGAAGCGCTCGAACAGGCGATCGCGCAGCTCGGGCGCGACGCCGGGGCCGTCGTCCTCGACGGTGAGCACGGCGGTCCCGTCCCGGCGCTCCACGCGGGCGCGGATCTGCGTGCCCTCCGGCGTGTGCTTGACCGCGTTCTCCATCAGGTTCAGGGCGACGCGATGCAGCTCGTCCCGGGTGCCGAGGACCATCACGGGCTCCGGGGCCTCCACGCGCACGTCGTGGTGGCCGCCGTCGGCGGTCTGCAGCTCGGACGCGGCCTCGACCACCACGCGCGCGAGGTCCATCGGCTCGCGCGGCGCGATCCGCCGGGCGTCGGCCCGGGCGAGCAGGAGCAGGTCGGCCACGAGCGCGCGCATCCGGCGGGAGGAGCGCAGGGCGGCGTCCGCGGCCTCGCGCTGCTCGCCGTCGAGCGTCTCGGCCAGGAGCTCGAGGTTGGCCAGCACCGCCGTGAGCGGCGTGCGCAGCTCGTGGGACGCGTCCGCGACGAACTGGCGCTGGCGCGACAGCATCGCGGCGCCCTCGGCCCGCGAGGACTCCAGCGCTCGCAGCATCTCCTCCAGCGTCCGCGCGAGCTCGGAGACCTCGTCCTTGGCCTCGGGCACCGGGACGCGCCGGTTGGGGTCGCGGGTGCGGGCGATCTCCCGCGTCGTGGCGGTGAGCGCGGCGATCGGCGCCATCGCCCGCCGCGCGAGCAGGAGGCCCGCGGCGAGCGCGACGCTCGAGCCGGCCAGGACCCCGAAGAGCAGGAAGATCCGGACGCTGCGGATCGTGGCGTCCACCTCGCTGAGGCGCCGCGCGTACTGGATGAAGCCCGAGCCGTAGCCGAACCCGACCCGCCGGGTCCGCACGCGGTGGACCCCGACGTCCACCGTGCCCTCCACGGGCTGGCCCAGGTCCGGCCCGCCGCTCGTCCCGCCGATCACCATCCCGCCCTCGGCCAGGACCCGGATGACGGCGCGCTGCGGACGGCCGTAGAGGTCGAGGTTGGGCTCCACGCCCGTGATCCGCACGCCCTCCCGGCTGAACTGCGCCCTGACCTGCAGGATCCGCGCGAGCTCGTCCGTGGCGATCACGAGCTCGTTGTTGAAGTCCTGGCGGATCTGGCGGGCCGTGAGCTCCCCGACGACCGCCGCGAAGCCGCACAGGATCACGAAGGTCAGCGCCGCCGAGATCCCCGCGAGCTTCCAGCGGATCGGGAGGCGGTCAAGCACGCAGGACGTACCCCGCGCCGC
>CADCWC010000004.1 GCA_902806305.1 uncultured Thermoleophilia bacterium
GCGTCCTGCTCGCCGCCCTCGTCGCCCTCGCCGGCGCCCTGGCGCTCGTCGCGCCCGCCGGCGCGGCGCCCAAGCCCTCGAAGCTCGAGCAGGGCCTGCTCGACGCCGTCCGGTCCGCCGCCTTCGGCGAGGTCGTCGACTTCGGCGCCGGAGCCGCGCCGGCCCCGCAGACGCGGTTCATGCCGAACGTCGACGTCGCGGTCATCGAGCTCAACGGCGCCGGCCGCGCCGTCCGCGCCGCGAACGTCGTGCTGTCGCGCACCGACCCGGAGGGCCGGCTCGTGCCGATCGACAAGGACCTCGGGACGAGCGCCGTCGCCTACCGGCGCTGGGACACCGCCCGGTGGGACGAGGCGGGCAAGGGGTACCTGAGCGACCCCGCGCCGGCGCCGTCCGAGTACATCGTCCCGGGCAGCCAGGACCGGCCGATCGACTTCCTCTCGCCGTACCCGGCGTCCCTGTTCAAGACGATGGTCGCCGTCCAGGTCATGCGGGTGATCGACCAGGGCCGCGCGACGCTCGACACGACGTTCACCTACGCCGGCCCGTCGACCGGGTGCCCGAGCCGGGCGAGCGCGGGGACGTTCACGCTGCGCGAGCAGCTCGACGACATGATCACGATCTCGGGCAACGCCTCGACGTGCCGGCTGCTGGCGTGGCTGCACCAGCTCCCCGGCGGCAGCCAGGTCGACGCGATGAACGACTGGTTCGCGTCGCTCGGCCTGACGACGCTGCAGGTGCGCGGCACGAACCGCCAGACCGGCGGCTCGTGGATCCCGGGGCAGATCACGATGGGCGCCCTGGACACCGCGCGGCTCTTCTACCTCATCGAGGGCGCCCCCGGCGTCCTGTGGAAGACGCCCGACGGCCGCAAGGTGAAGGCCTCCGAGCTGTCCGACGCGTCCCGCGCGTTCCTGCGCGCCCTGCACGCCGACCAGGCGTTCCACGAGGTGCTGTCGACGTCGCTGTACTGCGGCCAGGACTACCCGGCGCAGGGGATCCCGTCGCTCGTGCCCACCCGCTGGGTCGACCCGGCGACGGGGACCGTGGAGGCCGACGGCGTCCCGTACAGCGCCGACGTGCGCCCGTGCAACGCGGCGGCCGAGGTGCTCTTCGCGCACAAGACGGGCCTGACGACGAACGCGGGCTCGGACGCGGGCATCGTCACCTCGCTGCCGGGCCAGCCGCGCCGGCGCTACGTCGTGTCGGTCCTGTCGAACCTCGGCTACCGCTTCGGCGACCCGTCCGTCGCCGGCGCGGCGTACGAGCCGTGCTTCGGGTCGCTCGGGGCGCCGTACCCCGAGGGCTTCGGGCCGTGCTACACGGAGAAGCTCGCGCTGCTCGGCCGTTCGATCGACGAGCTGCTGACCAAGCCCGGCGCCTGACGCCGCCGGGGGAGGCCGCCGCGTCAGGCGGCGGCCTTCTCCAGGCGGTCGCCGAGCCGGTTCATCCCGAGCGAGCGCGCCGCCTGGGCGGCGGCGCGGAAGTCGGTCGGCCCGTCCTCGGGCGGGTCGACCGGCACGTGCGCGAGCGTCGCGATCGCGCGGAACCCGAGGAGGGTCTCCGCGTCGTCGCGCAGCGCCGCGGCGACGAGCGGGCGGTGGCGCACCGCGTTGGCGATCGCCGCGTCGAGCGTCCCGTGCTCGCGCAGCAGGTCGCGGGCGGTCTTCTCGCCGATGCCCTTCGCGCCGGGCAGCCCGTCCGACGGGTCGCCGCGCAGCGCGATGAAGTCGGGGACCTGCTCCGGCCCGATCCCGTACCACTCCCGGACGTCCTGGGGGCCGACCGCCTGCGGCCCCTTGCCGCCCGTGCGCTGGATGAGGATCTTGACGCGTTCGGAGGCACACTGGAACAGGTCGCGGTCGCCCGTGAGGATCAGCGCCTCGCCGCCGGCCGCGTCCTCCGCGCTCGCGAGCGCGCCGAGCAGGTCGTCCGCCTCGAGGTCGGGGTGGTCGAGCACCGTCCAGCCGCACGCCTCGTAGAGCGCCGGGGCGGCGGCGAACTGGGCGCTCAGGGCGTCGGGCGCCGGCGGGCGGGCGGCGTGGTAGGGCGGGTAGGCCTCGACCCGGTAGGCCGCCGACTCCTGCCCGAAGCAGACCACCACGGCGCGCGGCGAGCGCTCCTCGACGACCTGCAGCAGCGCGTTGACCGATCCGAGCAGCGCGTTGACCGGCTGGTCGTCCGCCCCCTTGATCGAGTCCGGCAGCGCGAAGAAGGCCCGGTAGAGGAGGGCGGGTGCGTCGGCGACCAAGAGCGGGGTAGAACCCATCGTCATGCGCACCATTACAGGACTCGACGAGCTCAAGAAGGCCGAGGGCGACGACCTCGGCTACTCGGAATGGCATGAGGTCACGCAGGAGGCGATCGACGCCTTCGCCGACGTCACGGGCGACCACCAGTGGATCCACGTCGATCCGGAGCGCGCGAAGGACACCCCGTTCGGCGGCACGATCGCCCACGGCTACTACACGCTGTCGCTCGCGCCCACGCTCTCCGAGCAGGTGCTCTCGCTCGAGGGCTTCGCCTTCGGGATCAACTACGGCCTGGACAAGGTGCGCTTCCCGGCGCCGCTGCCCGTCGGCTCGAAGGTCCGCATGAGCGCGAAGGTCGCCGACCTCAAGGAGATCCCGGGCGGCGTCCAGCTCAAGCTCGAGCTGACGTTCGAGCGCGAGGGCGGCGACAAGCCGGTCTGCGTGGCGGAGTCGCTCGCGCGGCTCTACGCGGGGTAGCGCGGCCGGGCCGGCCGGGCGTCAGACGAGCTGCGGGAGCGCCTGGAGCGTCAGCAGGCAGCCCGCGCCGACGATGACGACCGCCGAGAGGGCCGGCACGACCGTCACGATCCGGGGCGGGAGGCGCAGCCGCGGCGCGAGGGCGCGGGCGGCGACGACCGCGAGCCCGAGCGCGGTCAGCGTTCCGGCGAGCCCGAGGCTGAAGACGACGATCAGCAGCATCCCGAGGGCCACCTCCTGCTGCGAGACGGCGGCGAGGAGCACGACCAGCGCCGACGGGCAGGGGATGAGGCCGGCCGCCGCGCCCATGCCGATCAGCCCGCGGGCGGTGATGCGATCCGGCGGCGCGTGCGAGTGGCCGCCCGGGCCGTGGTGGTGATGGCCGTGGTGGTCGTGGTGGTGATGGTCGTGGTGATGGGTGTGCCCGTGGGCGTGCGCATGCGCGTGCTCGCGCTGCGCTCGCCAGGCCCGCACATGCCCGCGCAGGACCATGCCGCCGACAGCGACCACCAGCAGGCCGGAGACG
>CADCWC010000005.1 GCA_902806305.1 uncultured Thermoleophilia bacterium
TGCTGCGCGACGCCGCGGAGGTCGTGCCCGGCATCCTGGAGCTCGAGGTGGCCGAGGTCCTCGCGGGGCTGCGCCCGGGCACCCCCGACAACGCCCCGCTGCTCGGCCGCCGGGGCGACGTGCTCGTCGCGGGCGGCCACTACCGAAACGGCATCCTGCTCACGCCCGTCACGGCCGAGCTGGTCGCCGCCGAGCTCGCGGGCGAGCCCGCCCTGCCCGCCGCCTTCTCCCCGTCCCGCTTCGACCTGGTGCCGGCATGACGGCCTGCGTGAACGGGGCCGCCCGCGAGCTCGCGGAGGGGACCACGGTCGCCGACCTCGTCGCGCAGCTCGGCGCGCCGGCCACGGGCACCGCCGTGGCCGTCGACCTCGAGGTGGTCCCCCGCGGGCAGTGGGACCAGACGACGATCCCCGAGGGCGCCCGGGTCGAGGTGCTCACCGCCGTCCAAGGAGGCTAGGAACGCGATGGAGCCCATGACCCGGACCGCCACGGACCCGCTCGAGCTCGGGGGCCGCACGCTGCACTCGCGCCTGCTCCTCGGCACGGGGGGCTTTCCGCGGCTCGACACGCTCGCCGACGCGATCCGCGCGAGCGGCACCCAGCTCGTCACCGTCGCCCTGCGGCGCATCGACGCCGCCGCGCGCGGCTCGCTCGTCGACGTGCTGGCCGAATGCGGCGTCGAGCTCCTGCCCAACACGGCGGGCTGCTTCACGGCGCGCGACGCGGTCCTCACCGCCAAGCTCGCGCGGGAGGCCTTCGGGACGGACCTCGTGAAGCTCGAGGTCATCGGCGACGAGCGCACGCTCCTGCCCGACGGGCCCGAGCTGCTGCTCGCGGCGGAGGAGCTCGTGGCCGACGGGTTCACCGTCCTGCCCTACACCACCGACGATCCCGTCCTCGCCCGCCGCCTGGAGGAGGCGGGGTGCGCGGCGGTCATGCCGCTCGGCTCGCCGATCGGCTCCGGGATGGGGATCCGCAACCCGTACAACCTCGCGCTCATCGTCGAGGGGGCCGGGGTGCCCGTCGTCCTGGACGCCGGGGTGGGGACCGCGAGCGACGCCGCGCTCGCCATGGAGCTCGGCTGCGACGCGGTGCTCTGCGCGAGCGCGATCTCGCGCGCGGAGGATCCCGTCGCGATGGCGCTGGCCATCCGCGCCGGCGTGGAGGGCGGGCGCCTGGCCCGCGGCGCGGGGCGGATCCCGCGCCGCCTGTACGCCGAGGCGTCCACGCCGGACGCCGGGCTGCCGGACTTCGGCGCGTGAGCGACCCGGTCGATCGCTTCCTCGACGCCTGGAACGGGCGCGTCCAGGCGGCGTTCGCGCGCGCGTGCACGGACGACCTGCACTACGAGGACCCGTTCGTCGGCGAGCCGCTCGCGGGCGCCGCGGCGCTCGCGGCGCACGCGGCCCGGCTGTGGGAGGCGTTCCCGGACGCCCGCGTCGAGGAGGCCGGGGAGCGCCTGCGCGGCGGCGCGTACGCCGCGATCCCCGTGAAGGTGCTCGGGACGAACACGGGCGAGCTCGACGGCCTGCCGCCCACCAAGCGCTTCGTGGTGGTCCAGGCCATCGTCTACGCCGAGGTGCGCGGAAGCCGGCTGTTCCGCGTGCGCGCCTTCTGCGACCGCTACGACGCGGCGGTGCAGCTCGGGCTCCTCCCGCGCCCCGGCACGCTCGGGGACAAGGCCCTGCTCGCCCTGCGCGGCTTCGGCCGCGCGCCGCGCCGGTGAGCCGAGCGACAAACCGGAATCTGCTCCGGACGGCTCGTGGGTAGGGTGCCGGGCCTTCCGACGGCCCGGGCAAGGGAGCCCGGCCGGAGGGTCCGACACTCTGTCCTGAGGAGGACTTCCTTTGAGGCTCAAGACCTCGTGGGCGCCGCATGCGGCGCTCGGCCTGGCCATCGGCGCATCCGCGCTGCTCGCCGCGGCGCCGGCTGCATCGGCGCAGCAGCGGCGGCAGACCGACCTGCGCCTGTCCGGCATCTCCGGGATCCCATCGACGATCCAGGCCGGTGACGCGTTCCGCCTGCGCGTGACCGTGGCCAACCGCGGCACCCGGACCGCGCGCAGCGCGCGCTACTTCGTGGCGCTGACGCGCGGCAACGCCGCCAAGAGCACCGGCCTGCGCCGGCTGCGCACGAACAACCTGCCCCCCTACCGGGCGGGCCGCAGCACGACCTACAGCACGCGCATCGGCATCCGCCCGAGCTCGTCGGGCTCCTACCGGGTGGTCATCTGCGCCACGCAGTCCGGCCGCCGTGCCCGCTGCACCCTGAGCCGCCGGATCACCGTCACCCGCCGGGCCGCGGCCCAGCCCGCTCCGGCCACGCCGGCGACCCCGGCCACGCCGGCGACCCCGGCCACGCCGGCGACCCCGGCCACGCCGGCGACCCCGGCCACGCCGGCGACGCCCATCCCGCTCGCTCAGCAGCTCCGCACGGCCATCACGCAGAGCGAGCTGCTCGAGCACACGAACGCCTTCGCGGACATCGCCGACCGCAACGACAACAACCGCGCGGCGGGCACCCAGGGCTACGACGACTCGGCCGCCTACGTCATCAACCGCCTCACCAAGGCCGGCCTCGACGCGCGGATCGACCGCTTCGAGTTCATCCTGTTCTCGGAGAACGCCGCCCCCACGCTGACCACGTCGGTCAGCGCGACGTACGCCGCGGAGGACTTCGCGACGATGACGTACTCGGGCACGGGCTCCACCGGCACGCCGCCGAAGGCGATCGTCGCCGTCGACTACCGGACGACGCTCGACACCGACCCGCCGAGCACGAGCACGTCGGGCTGCGAGGAGGCGGACTTCGCCGGCTTCCCGCGCGGCGCGATCGCGCTGATGCAGCGCGGCACGTGCACGTTCGGCGTCAAGGCCCAGAACGCGGTGAACGCCGGCGCGGTCGGCGTCATCATCGCCAACGAGGGCCAGCCCGGCCGTGAGGCCGTCCTGAACGGCACGCTGAGCGCGCCGATCACGGGCGGCGCCAACGTCCCGGTGATCGGGACGAGCGCGGCCATCGGCGAGGGGCTGCTCGCGGCGACCGATCCGACGGGCACGGTCACGACGGACACCACGATCGAGCCGGGCTCGTCGTACAACATCCTGGCCGACACGCCGGGTGGCGACCCGAGCAAGACGATCGTGCTCGGTGCGCACCTGGACAGCGTCGAGGAGGGCCCCGGCGTCAACGACAACGGCTCGGGCGTCGCGTTCCAGCTCGAGCTCGCCGAGCAGATGACCC
>CADCWC010000006.1 GCA_902806305.1 uncultured Thermoleophilia bacterium
CGTGACGTCTGGTCGGTCGCGGCCTTCCTCGACGGCACGGCGCGCTACCTCGACCGCCTGCCCGCCTTCTGGATCGAGGGCGAGGTCTGCGAGCTCCGACGCCAGGACCGCTGGGGGCTCGTCTACTGGACGCTCCGCGACCTGGCGGGCGACGCGACCGTGTCCGTCTCGATGCGGCGCTTCGTCTACGACAAGCTCGCCACCCCGCTCGTCGACGGCGACCGCGTCCACGTGCAGGGCAGGCCGCAGCTCCGTCGCGACGGCGGCCGCTTCAGCTTCCTGGCCTCGCGCGTCGACCCCTACGGGCTCGGGAACCTGCTGCGCGACCAGGAGCTGCTCCGCCGCCGGCTCGCGGCCGAGGGGCTCTTCGCCGCCGAGCGGAAGCGTCGCCTGCCGGCCTTCCCGCACGTGGTCGGCCTGGTCTGCGGGCACGACGCCGCGGCGCGCCACGATGTCGTCGAGAACGCGACCCGTCGCTACCCGCCCGTGCGCTTCCGGATCGTCGAGTGCGCGGTGCAGGGCCCCGGCGCGCCCCTGCAGCTGAGCGAGGCGCTCCACCGGTTGGACGCCGACCCGACGGTCGAGGTGATCGTCCTGACCCGCGGTGGCGGCTCGTTCGAGGACCTCGCCGCGTTCTCCGACGAGCGCCTGGTGCGGGCCGTGGCGGCGTGTCGCACGCCCGTCGTCTCGGCCGTCGGCCACGAGCAGGACACGCCGCTCTCGGACCTCGTGGCCGATCTGCGCGCGTCGACGCCCACGGACGCGGCCAAGCGGATCGTGCCCGACGCGGCGGCGCTGCAGGCGGAGACCTCGGCGCTCGCCGACCGGGCCCGGCGGATCGTCGGTCGGCGGCTCCGGCACGAGCGCGAGCGCCTCGACGCGCTCGCCGCCCACCCGTTGCTCCGTCGCCCGGAGGCCTACCTGGAGCGGCAGCGGGACGGCGTCGAGCGGAGCGCCGAGCGGCTCGCGCCCGCGCTGGGGCGTCGGCTCGAGCGCGAGGCCGCGATCCTGCGGGCGCTGGCCGCACGCCCGGTGCTGGCCCGGCCTGAGACGCTCGTGGCCTCACGACGAGCGGCGCTCGAGTCGCTCGCCGCCGGCCTGCGGGCGCTCGGCCCCGGCGCCACGCTCGAACGCGGCTACGCGATCGTGCTCGACGCCGACGGCCACGCACTGAGCAGCGTCTCCGCCGCCGGGCCCGGCGACGCGGTCGAGATCCGACTCGCCGACGGCAGCCTCGGAGCACGGATCGAGGAGGCGGCCGACGGATGACCGAGGCGATCGACCTCACCTTCGAGCAGGCGCGCGCGGAGCTCGACGATATCGTGCGGCGGCTGGAGGGCGGCGGGACGACGCTCGACGAGGCGCTCGCGCTCTGGGAGCGCGGCGAGGCGCTGCACCGTCACTGCGTGCGGGTTCTGACCGCAGCGGAGGAGCGCCTGCGCGCGGTGCGTCCCCCGACGCACGAGGACCCGGTGCCGCCCGGCTGACCGCTACGACGTCGAGGACTCGTCGGGTCCGATCGTCCGCGCCGCCTCGAAGCCGTCCCGCGGGTGCTCGTGCGGGTGGACGTGCCGACCCTGTGCGGGTCCCTCCGCGTGCTCCTCGACGACCGCGGACGCGACGCAGCGGCGCAGCTGCTCGATCGCCTCGCGCGCGTCGTCGACGCTCGGGAACGGCTCGCTCGTGACGAGCACGTCGCCGTCGGACCGGCGCAGCACGTAGCGGAACACGTCGGGATGCCCCGGCTCGATGGTGAAGGTGGCGTGCATGGCTGCTCCTCGCGCGATCGTCGAGAGCTCGGATGTGCCCCGTCCCGCCGATAAGCTCACCTCGACGATGCGTGCGTACGCCCACGACCGCTTCCTGTTCCCGCTGCCTGCCCACCACCGGTTCCCGATCACGAAGTACGCGCTGACCCGACACGCCGTCGAGGAGCTTCCGGACGTCACCGTGCTCGAGGCGCCGCCCGTGACGTGGGACCAGGTCCGGGCGGTGCACCACCCCGAGTGGGTCCGGCGGATGCGCTACGGGCTGCTCGACCGGCGGGAGACGGCAGGCCTCGGGCTGCCCTGGTCGCCCGCGCTCGTCACGCGCGCGCTGCACGCCGTCGGCTCCACCCTGGCGGCGGCCCGGGCGGCGCTCGAGGACGGTGCAGGCGCCGCGCTCGGCGGCGGCACGCATCACGCGCGCCACCGGACGGGACGCGGCTACTGCACCTTCAACGACGTGGCGGTGACGGTGGCCGCGCTCCGTCGCGAGGGGTTCGGCGGCCGCGTGCTCGTCCTCGACCTCGACGTCCACCAGGGCGACGGCAACGCCGAGCTGTTCGCCGCCGACCCCACCGTCTTCGTGGCCTCGCTGCACGGCGCCCGCAACTATCCGTTCCAACGCGTGCCGTCCGACCTCGACGTCGACCTGCCCGACGGGACCGACGACGGCGCGTACCTGGAGGCGCTCGCGGCGACGCTGGAGCAGACCGCCCGGGCCGGCCCCTACGCCCTGGCCTTCCTGCTCGCGGGGGCGGACCCGTGGTCCGCCGACGCGCTCGGCCGCCTGGCGTTGACCCCCGAGGGGCTGGCCGAGCGCGACCGGGTCGCGATCGGCGCGCTGCGCGGCGCGGGCGTCCCCGTGTGCGTCACGCTCGCGGGCGGCTACGGCGTCCCGATCGCGGGCACGGCGGCCATCCACGCGCGGACGATCGCGCTCGCGGCCACCTCGTCCTGAGCGGCGGCTCAGCGGCCCACGAACACGGGAGCGCGCTTCTCCGTGAAGGCGCTCAGGCCCTCCTTGGCGTCCTCGCTGGAGAACAGGATCGCGAAGAGATCCGCCTCGTGGACGAAGTTGGCCCCGAGGTCCCCGTGCAGGGCGCGGTTCGTGGCCTCCTTCGCGTAGGCCGCGGCGAGCGGGCTCTTGGCCGCGATGCCGTGCGCGGTCTCGAGCGTCGCGGCGAGGAGTGACTCGGCGGGGTGCACGGCCTGGACGAGGCCCCGCGTGAACGCCTCGTCGGCCTTGACCATGCGACCCGTGAGGATGACCTCCTTGGCGAACCCGAGCGAGGTGGTCCTGGCGAGCCGCTGCGTCGCGCCCCAGCCCGGCATGATGCCGAGGTTGATCTCGGGCTGCCCGAACGCCGCGCCCTCGGCGCAGTAGCGGATGTCGCACGCGAGCGCCATCTCGCAGCCGCCGCCGAGGGCGTAGCCGTTCACGGCCGCGAGCGTCACCTTCCGCATCGTCTCCAGGCG
>CADCWC010000007.1 GCA_902806305.1 uncultured Thermoleophilia bacterium
GGTCGGCGCGCCGCCGGCCGGCGCCTCCGACGCGAGCCACCAGACGTTCGCGAGCAGCACGAACTGCACGTGGGTCAGCCCGAGCGGGCGGAGCGCCGCCGTCACGGCGCGCTGCCAGCGCAGCGTGACGCGCCAGAGCAGGAAGCCGGGACTGCCGGCCGGCCCGCCGACCGGCGCCGGAACCGGCCCGACATGCTCGTCGTCGCCCGGGGCGATCACTATGCGCACATACTCCATGGGCGCAGAGGACTGCGGAGGACGTCAGGCGGCTCGCGCGAGCGGCCAGACGACCTCGAAGCGCAGCAGTCGGTCGTCGCTCGGCGGCCGGCGCTCGATCTGCCAGTCCGGCTCGACCCGCTCGATCATCTCGAACTGGGTCCGGTAGCGACGCATCACGTCGCGCTTGTGCCGCCGCGTCGCCGCATCGAGCCGCCGCACCTCGGGCCGCGCAGGGTCGACCGGGACGTCCGCGAGCTCGGCCTGCTGCTGCTCGTCGCCCTCCGCGCGGCCGTCCTCGGGATCGACCCAGGTCGGCCAGCCGCCGCGCACGCAGTAGGAGTAGTCGGCGTACAGCCAGGCGGGCACGCCGTCGCGGGCCAGCGAGAGCGTCAGGTCGCGCGCCAGCAGGTGATCCTCGTGGCCGCCCAGACCGGCCGGCCCGTAGACCGCGCTCGCGACGTCGACCTGCGCCCGCAGCGCCTCGCGGGCCTCGTCGAGCGGCTGCGGCCGGCGCCCCCGGTACTGGCCGTCGAGCAGCGGCAGGTTGATCGTGCGGCGCCCGAGCGTCGCGATCGCCGCCCGGTCCTCGGCGATCCTCGTCCGGACGTGCGCGGCCGAGTCGGCGATGCCGCACTGGCGATCCCACCACGCGTCGGCGTCCGCCGGCGGCACGCCCGCGAAGACGTTGACCACGTCGACCGGTGCAGGGCCGGTCAGGACGGCGAAGGCCGCCCAGACGACGTCGTCGAGGTGCGGCGAGATGAGCAGCGCGGGTGCGTCCGGGTCGACCCGCAGGAACGGCGCGTCCGTCACACGTAGGCCTCGCGCTCGTCGCGCGCACCGGGCTTGAGGAACGTGAACAGCGCCTCGGGGTCCTGCCGCACGACGGGCGGCGCCGTCTCGTCACGCCGTGAGAAGCGCTCGATCCGCTCGACCGCGTCGACCCCCCACTCGGCGAGCTCCCGCCGCCGCCGCTCGTCGGCCAGCCTGCGCACCAGGTTCGTGCCGTCCCGGACGTGGGTCAGCTCGTCGGCCTGCAGGTAGTCCGACAGCTCGGCGATGCGGGTGTAGCCCCGCCGCTCGGCCTCCGTGCGCCATTCGCGCAGGGTCGACATGAGGTTCCGCTCGGCCCAGCAGTTCGTCACGGCCAGCCGCCGCAGCGGGTCCTCCTCGTTCTGCATCCACCACCAGTCGAGCGACCACGGCCCGTAGCCCAGCTCGCCGCCGAGCTCCTCCTCGACCGCCTTGGCCACGATCTCGATGTGACGGGCCTCGTCCCACATCTGGTGGGCGAGGTCCATGCGGATGTCCCACGGGAGCTCCGGGAACTCGGCCAGCATCTTGCCCATGCGGTCCGTCGTCTCGACCTCGCCGTAGAGCAGCTGGTGGAAGCGGTGCCGGAAGTCCTCGATCGACCACGGCTCGGCATGGTCGTAGACGGCGAAGTCGGCCTGGTCGGCCGAGAACCAGAACGGCGCCTCGACCACCGGGTGGTCGACGGGCGCGCAGCGCTTGGTGAACCGGTACCCCTCGCGGCCGCGCTTCTGCCGCTTGGCGGGTCGGTCCTCGCCCTTGGCGCTGCGGAACGCGAGCCAGTGCGACTCGATGCCCTGGCCGGTGACGCCGCCGCAGGCCACCAGACGGGCCTCGAGGTCGGCCTGCACGTCGAGCGCCCGGCGGCGGTCCTCGGGCGACTGCGTCAGCGCCTCGAGCACCGCCTGGCCCCAGGCGATGTGCGACTGGTCGAGGCCCGCCAGCCGGCGCAGAAGCTGCACCGTCGGCGTGTCCGTCAGCGGGTCGGTCGCGTCGGCGTGGTAGACGTAGGTCGAGACGAGGTGCGGCTCGAGGACGCGGTACACCGCGACCAGCCGGTCGATCGTGCTCTCGAGCCCCCAGACGTGCTCGCACAGGCGCGCGACGTCGTCGGTCGCGGGCTCCTGCCGGTCCCGGCCGGAGCGCAGCTGCTCCAGGCGCTCGCCGAGCAGGTCCGCCGCCGTGGCGTGGTCGAAGACGTGGTACCCGAACGTGGCCTTGAAGGCGAGCTGCGGCGTCGTGTGCGACCAGCCGCCGATCATCTCCATCAGCTGGATCTCGAGGTAGCGGTAGTTCGCGAGCCGCTGGGCGTTCTCGTGGACGGTGAACCGGCCACCGAACTCACGGCGGTCAACGACGGGCATGACGCAGGCTCCCTGTGTCGATGGTGACGGGCGTGTCCTCGAAGCGCACGACCTCGGTGTCGCTCGTGCCCGTTCCCTCGAGCAACAGCACGACGGCGTGCCCGGGACGCTCGATCGCGAGCGGGGCACCATGCCACACACCGCGGCCCAGGAGCACCCCGTGGCCCGCGGGGACGGCGAAGACGCGGAACGCCTCGAGCGACGGGAATCCGGCCGCGTCGTGCGGACCGACGTAGACGAGGACGTCGGTTCCGGCCACGATCAGCTCCTCGCTGTACCAGTGCCGCTCCGCCCAGCTGAACGCGAGGTCGGTCGGCTCGAGCGCGAGGACGCCGATCCCGTAGGGCCGGTCGGCCGCCGCGAGCGTCGTCGTCTCGGCCCACCAGCTGAAGCCGGGCCCGGTCGCGTCGGGAGCCGTCGACGGCGGCGCGACGACGCGGCCGAAGCGCGCTAACTCCTTCGGCACGAGCGGTAGGACGGGAAGGGACCGGGTCATGACGGCAGCTCCAGGTCGACGTCGACCTCGGGCACGAGGACCGGCGGACCGGCGAGGCCCGACGGCCGCGGCGTGCCGCCGAACAGGTTCGCCGCCGTGTTCGCCACCCGCAGCTCGATCTCGTTCTCGCCAGGCCGCAGGAGTGACGTGACGTCGAGGCCGTACGGCGGCCACAGGCGCACGCCCGCGGACCGGCCGTTGACGGTCACCTCGACCACGTCGTCGACGACGGTCGGCTCGAGTCGGACCCGCCGCCCGGCGAACGCCTCCGGCAGCCTGACGCGTCGCCGGTAGCGGGCGCAGCCCGAGAAGAACGGGTGCCCCTGGTCGTGGAGGGAGGCCGGTGCGACGCGCGTGCGGGGCGCCGACGTGCGGTGCCGACCCGCCGCGTCGGTCTCGACCGCGAACGTCCCGGTGAGCTTGACGAGGTCGAGGAGCCCGTCGGTCGCGGCCGTGACGCGAAGGCGCACGCCGATCACGTTGTGGCCGGGGACGAGCAGCTCGGCGATCGGCAGGGCCCCGATCTGGGCGTCGAAGCGGCTCCGGTGCGGCGCCGCCTCGACCGGCCGACCGTTGACGAGCACCTGCCAGTCCGAGCCTGCGTAGCCGTCGACGAGCAACTCCACGTCGTCGGGCACGTGCTCGGCCCGGACCGGGATGCGGAAGAGGACGTCGAGCGGGAACGGTCGCTCAGGCTCCACCGGCAGCTGGTAGGCCCACGCGCCGGGCCGCATCGGGATCCAGCCCTCACCGGACGGGTCCTCGCCGAGCACCGTGGCCGGATCGTCACCCGGCCCGAGCTCGCGGGCGTGCCAACGATCGACCACGAGCGCGTTCGGTCCGTCGAGGACGAGCTCCCACTCCCCGTCCAGCGTGACCGGGGCCGGGAGCTCGCCGCCGTCGGCGGCGATGCGGCGACGCGCGCCGCCCTGCTCGACGACCGCGTAGGCCTCGCCGCCTGCGGCCCGCCCGCGCAGCCGGCCGTCCCGGAGGTCGTCGACGACGACGTTCGTCTCGAGCACGCGAGCGTCGCCCTCGGGCACCGGCATGACGAAGACGGAGCCGACCGGCGGCAGGGTCAGCTCGAACCGCGTGCGGCCGTCCTCGACGGTCCACGGGGCGATCGGGCGTTCCTCGCCCGTCGAGGGATCCCACAGGAGCGGCTGCCAGGCGCCGTCGAGGCCGACCGTGCACGTCTGCTCCGAGAACGTCGGGTTGACCACGAACACGAGGTCGCGGTCGTCCTTCACCCGGTGGAGCGCGAAGAGCTCCGGGTTCGAGATGACGACGTCGGGCTCCACGAGCCGCGCGAGCGCGTCGGCGAGCGCCGCCTCGACGGCCGCGCGCTCCTCGGCGACCTCGGCCGTCACGTCCTCCCGGACCCCGTCCGCGCTCTCGTACAGGTAGCGCGTGCCCTGCCCGTCGGGCTCGACCACGAACCGGTCGCTCTCCGGGACGCCCGGCGCGCCGACCGCGGCCTGCAGGCGCCCGGGCAGGGCCCGGGCCAGGGCGTAGCTCCGGACGAACGCCGTCCGACCGCCGCCGTCGTGCGTCTGATCGAGAACCTCGAGGCCGGGGGTGGACGTGCGGTCGTGTCGGAGCGCGCGCGGATCGACGCCGAACAGCGCCGCCACCCGGTCGGCGACGTCGACGAGCCCGTCGGGGCCGAACGCCTGGTCGGGCAGGACCACCGCCCCGAGCACGCGCCCGCCCTGCGCCACGAGGCGCTCCAGCACCTCGAGCGTCTCGAGCCGCAGGTGCGTCATCGGCGGGAGCACGACGAGCTCGTGCGTCTCCTGACCCAGCCGCACCGTGCCGCCGTCGAGCGCCGCTGCGGCGAGGTCGTCCTCGTCCACGTAGTCGAAGTCGTGGTGCAGACGGAGCAGGAGATCGGTGAGCGCGTTGAAGTCGCGCTCCATGCGCGCCGCCACCGGGGTCGCGCCCTGCGGCAGGTACGTCGCGAACATGGCGTTGATCGGCCACAGGACGGCGAGCTTCGCCACGTGGCGCCCGCCGGTCAGCATCGAGCTGAGCCGGCTGACGTACTCGGAGAAGCGGCCGTAGTCGCCCCACCACGGGTACTGGTAGAACATCGACGGCGGCCAGTCGCGCTTGCGCGGGCCCTCGAGCGTGTAGTGGAAGCCGTGCGGGTTGAGCAGGTTCACGCCGAGCACGTACTCCCAGTCCGTGACCCACTTCATGCGCTGCATCGTGGCGTCGATGAAGAGCCCGCCGAAGGACTCGCACAGGAGCCGCTCGCTGCCCAGCTGGTGCGCGGCCGAGCTGGCCACCTTCATCGCCACGTGCTCGGCGGGCGCGTCCCGGGTGCCGATGATCGGGTACAGGTGGTCGACGCCGACCACGTCGAAGTGCGGGTAGTGCCGGAAGAGGTTGCCCTCCACGCGGATCATGTTCCGGAGGAACTCCTCGTAGAGCAGGTGCCCGGTGAAGAGCACCCCGCGCGCCGCGCACCACTCGTGGATCTGGCGGTAGAACGCCTCGCTGTAGAAGTCGGTCAGCGTCCGGTAGAAGTCGTAGCGCAGACGGGCGCTGTCGGGCCCGACGTCGAGGAAGAGGTCCGGGAGCCGTGGCCGGAGCGAGTAGCCGTTGCGCTCGCGGAAGCGGCGGAACATGTCCCGCGTCCACGGCACGATCGGATTCGACTGGCCCGTGAGGTAGTAGTGCATCGCGGGCTCGTCGGTGTAGAAGCCGACCATCCGGCCGCCCATGTTCCCGTCGAGCGACGCGGCGTACGGGTCATAGCCGATCCGGAGGAACGCCTCCGTGGCCTCGGGGTCGAGCGCGTCGATGTAGTAGTCCGCGCGCTTCTCGACGAGGTAGAGGAGCTTCCAGTTGCCCGCCGGGACCTCCCACGGGATGACGTCGTGGAAGGAGAGGTTCGGCGTCAGGTCGACGACCTCGCCGGCCGGCGACACCGCGAAGGCGGCCAGCGGCGTCGAACGCTCGAAGTCGAGGTAGCGGCTGTCGGCCCCCGTGAGGTACGCGAACCAGGGCCCGCGCACGTCGAGCGCGATGCACTCGACGTAGCGCTGGGCGAGCTCCGGCCGCTCGCGGAGCACGCGACCGTCGGCCGTCCCGCTCGGCCAGTTCATCTCGTCGTAGATCCACGTGTGCAGCCCGACGCGGTCGCACTCCTCGACGGCGAGGCGGATGCGGTCGAGGTAGGTGTCGCCGATGTACGGCGTCTCCAGGCCGTAGCGGCCGTGGAGGACGATGCCGGGCATGCCCTTGTCCCGGAACTCGCCGATCTGACGCCGCATCTCGTCCGGGTCGAGCTCGCCGTTCAGGAACCAGAAGGGCAGGATCCCGTACTCGCGCGGCGGCCGCCGGAAGCGCTCGAGGTCGACCGCGGCGTGGCCCCAGGGTCGCGCGGCCACTCAGGCCTCCATCGAGACCGTCGACTTGGCGAAGCCCTCCGGCTTCGTGTGCGCGGTCTCGAAGGCGGTGGCGACGGCGTCGAGGCCGAAGCGGTGCGTCACCACGTCGGAGAGGTCGATGCGACCCGCCCGGAGCAGCCGCATGCCGGTGCGCATCCCGCGCATGATCACGCCCACGTCGCGGAAGTGGGCGTTGACGACGCGGAACGCGTTCCAGTTCCACGCCGCGAGGTCGATCTCGCGCGTGCCGCCCTGGTGGTAGCCGACGATCGCCACGGTGCCGCTCATCCGCGTCACCTCGCCCGCCATCGTCAGCGGCGCCTGGACGCCGGTGATCTCGAACGTGACGTCGGCACCGCGGCCGCCCGTCAGCTCGGCGACGACCTCCGCGAGCGACTCCTCCCGGACGTTGACCGTGCGGCAGGGCCCGATGGCCCGCGCCCGGGCGAGCGCGTCGTCGCGGGCGTCCGCGACGATCACCTGACCCGGGCCACGCAGCTCCACGAGCTTGTGGACCAGGTGGCCCATGAAGCCCGCGCCGATCAGGACCACGTCGTCGCCCAGCGCGACGTCCGTCAGCTCGACCGCGTTCACGGCGCAGGCGAGCGGCTCGCCGAGGGCCAGGTCGAGGGGCACGCCATCCGCCGGCAGGCAGTACTCCGCCTCCACGGCGACGTACTCGGCGAAGCCGCCGCCCGTCACCCACGCCGCGACCGGATCCCCCGGCGCGAACTGCGTCACGTCGGCGCCGACGCGCTCGATGACGCCGCTCACCTCGTGGCCGACGTGGCGGGGGAACTCGATGCCCGCGTTGCCCTCCCACATGTCGACCTCCGAGGCGCAGACGCCGCAGTTCGCGACCCGGATCAGGACCTCCGCCGGGCCGATCTCCGGCACCGGCAGCTCCTCGACCGCGATCGCTCGCGGCGCGGACAGAACGGCAGCACGCACGTCGGACTTCCTTTCTCGTCAGCGCCTGGTGCGCCCGTGGTGAGAGGTGGAGGGCGAGGCTCGCCGAAGCGCCAGGAGAACGATTACGTAATCGTTTCGCCAGGTCGCGGGACTGTCAAGCACGGTGGCCCCTCGGCGCCGTCGGGGACAGGACGCGGACGCCGTGGGCAGGGAGCTCGACGGCGACGCACCCGTCGGCTCGCATCCGGGCCCCGTTCCCGTCGAGGTGGTCGACGAACGCCTCACGGGAGCCGCCGGACGCGGCCACGGCCAGGGTCACCTCGACCGCGTCACCGCCGAAGTTGAGCACGACCAGCACCGGCCCGCCCTCGCCCCCCGGCCGCAGATAGCCGTACACCGCGTCGGAGCCATCGACGTCGACGGCGCTCCAGGCGTCGGACCGCAGCGCCGGGAGCTCGTGCCGGAGCGCGATCATCCGCCGCCACCAGGCCCGGAGCTCCTGGTCGCCGTCCCAGTCGAGCGGCCCCCCGCCGTCGTAGGGCTGGTAGGCGAGCGCCGACTCGTCGCCGGTGAAGAGGCACGGGATGCCGGGGAGTGTGAGCAGGAGCGCCGCCGCGACCCGCGTCAGTCCGCGCTCGTGCACCGCGGCGAACCGCGGACCCGTGTCGTTGTTGGCCAGGAACCGGAGGACCCGGGCGCCCGGCGGGTAGCCGCGGCCGTCGTTCGTGAGCGCGGCGTGCAGCCGCACGACGAGTCCGTCCGGCGCGTCGAAGACGTCGTGCCAGGCCCACTGTCCGAGTTCGTCCGTCCAGTCGTAGGCCGCGTCGAAGCCGTGGCCGACGTAGGACGGATCGCGCGCGGACGCCTCCGCGATCAGGGCCACGTCGGGCTTGAGCGCCTTCAGCTCCCGCCGCCAGACCGGCCAGAAGTCCGGCGCGCGCGCCTGCACGCCCCAGGCCACGTCGACGCGATAGCCGTCCACGTCGAACTCCTGGATCCAGTGGCGGGACGCCTCGAGGATGTGCTCGCGCACGGCCGGGTGGGCGAAGTTCACGTTCGGCAGGTTCGTCCAGCCGAAGTAGTGCGTCGGCCGACCGGCGGCGTCGCGGTCGTACCAGTCCCAGTACGGGGAGTCCCGCCCGCGGGCCTCGGCGTCCCGGAAGAACGGGTGCTCGTCCGACGTGTGGTTCGGGACCACGTCGAGCAGCACCCGGATCCCCCGGCCGTGCGCCTGTCGGACGAGCTCGCGGAGGTCGTCCTCGGTCCCGTGGCGCGGGTCGAGCGCGAGGTGGTCGGTGACCGCGTAGCCGTAGTCGCCCGCCGGTGACCGGGCGATCGGCGACAGCCACAGGCCGGTGACGCCCAGGTCGGCGAGGTCGGGCAGCCGCGCGGTGACGCTGCGCAGCCCCTCGGGTCCGAAGCGGTTCGGGATGACGCCGTAGAGGACGGCGTCCCTGAGCCAGGCCGGGGCGTCGACCGCCGTCAGCCCTTGATCCCGCCGAGCGTGATGCCCTTGACCAGCTGCCGCTGGAACAGCACGAACACGATCAGGACCGGGATCGTGGCCAGCACGCCGCCCGCCATCAGCAGGTCCCAGGCGGGCCGGTTCTTGACCGAGAAGAGCGCCATGCCGAGCGGCACCGTGTAGAGATCGGGATTCGAGATCAGGATCAGCGGCCCGAACAGGTCCTCCCACACGTAGATGAAGGTGAAGATGCCGGACGCTCCGAGCGCCGGCTTGGTGAGCGGCAGCACGACCGTCCAGAAGACGCGGAACTCGCTCGCACCGTCCACGCGCGCGGCGTCGAGGTACTCGTCGGAGATCCCTCGCATGTACTGGCGCAGGAAGAAGATCGTCCAGGCGCTGACGACGCCGGGGATGATCAGCCCGTAGTACGAGTCGAGCCAGCCGTGCCCGCCCTGGCCGAACAGGTCGTTGCCCCCGAAGAGCGGGATGTGGCGGAGGATGATGTACCAGGGGATCAGCGTCACCTGGGCCGGGATCATCATCGTGGCCAGGAACAGCAGGAAGATGCGGTCCCGGCCGCGGAACCGCCGCTTCGCGAAGGCGTACGCGGCGAGCGAGCAGAAGAACAGCTGCAGGACCGTCACCGAGCCGGCCACGAACAGGCCGTTCCCGAACCAGCGCAGGATGTTCGCCGACTCGTCCCGTGTCGCCTCGATCGCGCCGGGGAACAGGAAGCGGCGGTAGTTGTCGAGGCTCGGGTCGATCGGGATCCAGTGCGGCGGGAACGAGAAGATGTCCCCGAGGTCCTGCAGCGAGGCCGACACCATCCACAGGAGCGGCGCGATGAAGATCAGCGAGCCGAGCGTGAGGACGGCGTAGAGGACGACCCGTCCGAACACATGACGGGCGGTCTGTCCAGGCGTCCGCCGCCGCCGAGGTCGTGGGGCCAGGCCGGCCGGCACCGGAACCGGCCCGCTCGTGTTGATGGCCGGCCCGACCGGTGCGCCGGGGGTCTTGATCGCCACGTCTCAGCTCCTCACAGGATGTCGTAGCGGCGCGAGAGCCGGAACTGGAGGACGGTGAACGTCAGCAGGAGCGCGAACAGCACGTACGAGATCGCCGACGCGTAGCCCATGTCGAAGTACTTGAAGCCGTTCTGGTAGATGTAGTACGCGATGGTGGTCGTGCGGTCGAGCGGCCCGCCGTTCGTCATCACGAAGATCTGCGCGAAGATCTGGAACGAGCCGATCACGCCGACCACGAACAGGAAGGCGGTGGTCGGGCCGAGCATCGGGAACGTGATGTAGCGCAGGCGGTGCCACGGCCCGGCGCCGTCGACCTTGGCGGCGTCGTAGAGGTCCTCGGAGATGCCCTGGAGCCCCGCCAGGTAGAGGATCATCGTCCCGCCCGCGCCCGCCCAGACGCTCATCAGGATGATCGCCGGCATGGCCAGGTTCGGGTCGGCGAGCCAGAGCAACGGGTCGTCGATGATCCCGAGCTTGTCCAGGTAGTAGTTCATCAACCCGTAGTCGCCGTTGTAGATCCACTTCCAGATGATCGCGGCGATCACGAAGGGCGTGATCGAGGGGAAGAAGAACAGCGCCCGGAACATGCCGCGGGCGCGCATCTCCTTGTTCAGGAGCAGCGCCAGGAACAGTCCGACGATCATGCCGAGCGGCACGGACAGGAACGTGTAGTACGCGGTGTTGACGAGCGCCCGGCCGAAGCGCGGGTCGTCGGCCAGGTCGCGGTAGTTCTCGAGCCCGACGAACGGCCGCTCGTCGCTGACGAGCTCCCAGTCCCGGAAGCTGATCCAGAACGAGAACACGATCGCGAAGACCGTGAAGACCAGGATCATCAGCAGCCCGGGCGCGATGAACGCGTAGGCCGACCAGGTCTTCCGCAGCTCGTGCAGCAGCCCGGTCGGGCGCCTCGACGCGCCGCCTCCCGGGCGCCCCGCGGTGGGGGCGCCCGGGATGGTGGCCTGTGACTTGACGGCCACCGTCGGGGTCAGTCGGCGCGCCGGAGGATCTGCTGCGCCTCGGCCGCGGCCGCGTCGAGCGCCTCGGAACCGGTCTGCTCACCGTACAGCGCGCGGCCGAGCTCGCGGTTGAGGGCCTCCTCGATCTTCGGCGCGTTCGGGTTCGAGCCGGTCTCCTCCGGACCGCACTTCATCGCCTCGGCGAAGCCCTTGAGGATCGGCTTCTTCGCGAACGTGGCCGGGTCCTCGAGCATCGACTTGACCGGGGGCAGCAGCGTGCTGGCCGGCGCGCCGACGGTGTAGAGCTTCATGTTCTCCGGGCGCGACAGGTACTCGACCCACATCCAGGCCGCGTCCTTGTTCTTCGAGTCGTCGAAGACCACGAGGTTGTCGCCGGCGATCGTCGTGCCGCACTTGTCGCCCTCGGGCAGCGGGGCGGCGCTCCACTTGCCGTTGATCTTCGGGAACTCGTCACCGAGGACGCCCGCGAACCAGGCACCCGCGACGTACATCGCCACGGTGCCGTTGGCGAAGGCCACTCGACCGTCGTACGAGTTCGAGTTCAGGTAGTCCTTCGGCGCGTACTTCGCGAGACCGACGTAGAAGTCGGCGGCGCGCTTGCCCTCCTCGCTGTTGATGACGACCTCCTGGCCGTCCTGCGAGAGGACGTCGCCGCCGACCTGGTACAGCCAGGGGTAGAAGTAGTAGGCCGACTCGGGCGCGAACAGGATCGTGCCGTACTGCTTCTTCTCGGGCACGGTCAGCTTCTGGGCCGCGGCCTCGAACTCCTCCCACGTCTTCGGCGGCTCGGCGATGCCCGCGGCCTCGAACAGGTCGGTGCGGTAGAAGAGGCCGGTCGACTCGCCGGCGAAGGGCAGTGCGTACATGCTGTCCTCGAACACGGCCGTCTGCTTGAAGGCCTCGACGTAGTCGTCGGCCTTCACGACCTTGCTCCCGGCGATGTAGTCGTCGAGGTCGACGAGCGCACCGCGCTGCGCGTAGTCGGCCACGGTGAAGCCGTTCACGTAGGCCGCGTCCGGAGCGTTGCCGCCCGCGATCTGCGTCGTCAGCTTCTGGTCGATCGCCTCGGCCGGGGTGTTCTCGAACTTGATCGTGATGTTGGGATGGAGCTTCTTGAAGTCCTTCGCCATCTTCTGGATCTCCGCTCCCTGGCCGATCCAGGACGCGAACCGGACAGTGACGGGCTCGGTCGGCTCGACCGGCGTGGTCCCGGCCGGCGCGGCGGTCGTGCCGCCCTCCGCGGCCGACGTCGC
>CADCWC010000008.1 GCA_902806305.1 uncultured Thermoleophilia bacterium
AGACCGGCGACACGTGCGCCGTCGGGGGCCGGCCCGTCGAGCCAGGCCGCCCAGCAGTCCTCGTCGCCCAGTCGCCCGAGGTAGAGCGCGTCCTCGGGGGCCAGGGCGCCGAGCGTCGGGTCGTCCGCGCCCGGCACCGCGGCGCGATCACCGCCGTCACCGGCGTCGCGGACGACCAGCCCTCCCTCGGTCACGAGGAACCAGCGCGCGTCCGACGTCCGGCCGGCGGCCGGACGCACGGCCGAGAGGAAGGGGCGCGGGGCCATCCGCGGTGTATAGCGCGGCCGGCCGCGGCTCGGGCGCGGCGGGCGGAGCTCGTCGAGCTCCTTGACGTGCGTCCGACCGTGTCCCTACGCTCGCGGCATGCGACTCACCGCTCTCCGGATCCAGGCCGTGCTCGCCGCCCTGATCGCGCTCCTCGTGGTCCTGCAGGTCTATCTCATCGCCTCGTACTTCTTCGGCGCCCAGGACGCGCTCGACGTGCACGAGACGAACGGCTTCGCCGTCATCCATCCGCTGGAGGCGCTCGTGTTCCTCGTCGGCCTGGCGGCGTGGTGGCGCCGGTGGGGCATGGTGGGCGTCTCCTTCCTGCTGCCGCTGATCGGCACGATCCAGATCGGGCTGACCGAGGGCAGCGACTGGGTCGGCGGCCTCGACGGCCTGCTCGCCCTCGTCGTCGGCGGCCTCGGCGGCCACATCGCGGCGAAGGCGCTCCTCGAGGCCCGGCGTGAGACCCGCCGCCGCGACGGGGTCGGCGTCGGGTCCGCGTCCTGACCGCCCGCCGGCTGCAGCACGCCTCGGTCCAGGTGCCTGCGGACCTGCTCGAGGACACCTCGGCGTTCTACCGCGACGTCCTGCTGCTCCGTCCCGTCCCGCACCTGGCGGGCGTGGCCTGGTTCGAGACGGAGGAGGGCGACCAGGTCCACCTCCTGGAGGGACCGGGCGGACATGACACGCGGGCCCACTTCGCCCTGCACGTCGACGACCTCGAGGGCGCGCTCCGTCGGGCGCGGGCGGCCGGTGCCGAGCCGGAGCCGGGCAGCCGGGCGTGGGGGGCGGAGCGCTGGTTCCTGCGCGACCCGGCGGGCAACATGATCGAGCTGTTCGAGGTGCCGCCGCCCGCCAATCCGCGCTGAGTCGCCGGTCGGACCGCTAGGTCAGGCCCTGGCGGGCCTCACGGACGAGCGTGACCGTCTCCGGGAAGAGCAGCGCGATCGCGCTCCGCACCTGTCGCGCCTGGTCCTCGGCCGAGCCGGTCAGCTCCATCCGGTTGATCGCGGCCACCGTCATCTGCACGGCGAGGCCGATGGCGTTGTCGGCCCAGGCCACCGTCTGCGACTTCTGGGCCTGCTCGGCCATGTTGGCCATGGCGCGCTGCAGCTCCTCGGGGTCGAACATGCCGCCGAAGCCGAACGGATTTCCCTCCACCGCTGCACCACCTCCGATCGTGGCCCCGCGGGACCCGCCCGCCGGACCGCCTGAGGGTGCACTCTAGACGCAGCCGGGCGCCCGTCCGCTCGCGGGCGGAGGCGTTCCGGCGGCTCGGCGCTTGACGCGGCACCGCCCGTGCCCGGACCCTCCAGCCATGAGCGCACCCGGATTCTTCCGCCCCCCGCCGCCGGTCAACGAGCCGGTCCTCACCTACGCCCCGGGGACGGCCGAGCGCGCTGCGCTCCGCCGACGGCTCGACGACCTCCGTGGGCAGCGGCAGGAGCTGCCCCTGGTGATCGGCGGCGAGGACGTCCGGACCGGTCGGACCGCGACCGCCGTCGTGCCCCACGACCACCGCCACGTGCTCGCCGACGTCCACCAGGGCGGGCCGGCCGAGGTCGACCGGGCCATCGCGGCGGCCGCTGCCGCGTGGCCCGACTGGAGCCGGATGCCGTGGGTCGACCGGGCCGCCATCTTCCTCCGGGCCGCCGAGCTGCTGGCCGGGCCGTGGCGGCAGACCCTGAACGCGGCGACCATGCTCGGCCAGTCGAAGACGGCCCATCAGGCCGAGGTCGACGCCGCGTGCGAGCTGATCGACTTCCTCCGCTTCAACGTCGAGTTCATGTGCCGGATCTACGAGGAGCAGCCGGTCTCCTCACCGGGCGTCTGGAACCGCCTGGAGTACCGACCGCTCGAGGGCTTCGTCTTCGCCGTCACCCCGTTCAACTTCACCGCCATCGCGGGCAACCTGCCCGCCTCGGCGGCCCTCATGGGGAACACGGTCGTCTGGAAGCCCGCCGCCACGGCGATGCTGTCGGCCTACTACGTCATGCGCCTGTTCGAGGCGGCGGGCCTGCCGCCGGGCGTCATCAACCTCGTCTACGGCGACGGCCGCGAGGTGGCCGAGGCGGCGCTCGGGCATCGCGACTTCGCGGGCCTGCACTTCACCGGCTCGACGCCGGTGTTCCAGGGGCTCTGGCGGACGGTCGGCGACCACGTCGACCGCTATCGCAACTACCCGCGGATCGTGGGCGAGACGGGCGGCAAGGACTTCATCGTCGCCCACCCGTCCGCCGACGTCGACGCGCTGGCCGCCGCCGTCATCCGCGGCTCGTTCGAGTACCAGGGGCAGAAGTGCTCCGCGGCGTCGCGGCTCTACATCGCCTCGAACCTGTGGCCGCGGCTGCGCGAGCAGCTCGCCGAGGACGTCTCGGCGCTGCGGATGGGCGACGTGTCGGACTTCGGGAACTTCATGGGCGCCGTCATCGACGAGAAGTCGTTCACCCGCCAGCGCGAGGCGATCGACGAGGCGCGGAACACGCCCGACACCGAGGTGCTCGTCGGGGGCGAGGTCGACGACGCGGACGGCTGGTTCGTCCGTCCGACGGTGGTCGAGACGCGCAACGCGGACTTCCGGCTGCTCCGCGAGGAGCTCTTCGGCCCGGTGGTGACGGCCTACGTCTATCCCGAGGGCGAGTTCACGGAGACGCTCGGGCTCGTCGACCGGACGGCACCCTACGGGCTGACCGGCGCGGTGTTCGCGGAGGACCGGGCCGCCGTGCTCGAGGCCGAGGACGCGCTCCGCTACGCCGCGGGGAACTTCTACGTCAACGACAAGCCGACCGGCGCCGTCGTCGGGCAGCAGCCGTTCGGCGGCGGCCGGGCGTCCGGCACGAACGACAAGGCGGGCTCGGTCTGGAACCTGATCCGCTGGGTGAGCCCGCGCACGATCAAGGAGACGTTCATCCCGCCGAACGACTACCGCTACCCGTACCTCCAGGACGAGAGCCGCTAGGAGCCTGCC
>CADCWC010000009.1 GCA_902806305.1 uncultured Thermoleophilia bacterium
GACTCCGCCGCCCATCCGTCGGTGGCCGCCGGCTTCACCCGCTGGGCGGCGATCGGCGGTCGCGTCGTCCTCGTCGGCACCTACGGCCGGCCGACCCCCGTCGACCTGCAGGCCGTGACCTTTCGCGAGCTGCGGCTGATCGGCACCCGCGTCTACACCCGCGCGGACGTGGAGGCCGCGGCCACCATGATCGCGAGCGGGCGGGTCGACCCCGACCCGCTGATCACCGCGACCGTGCCGCTCCACGACGCACCGGCCGCGCTCGAGCGGCTGCGCCGCGGCGAGGAGATCAAGGTCGTCGTGCGGGGCAGGTCGTGAAGGCGGTCGTCAAGACCGAGCGCGGCGAGGGCCACGTCGAGCTCCGCGACGTGCCGACCCCCGAGCTGCGGCCCGGCTGGGTCGTGCTCGACGTGCGGGCCACGGGCATCTGCGGCACGGACGTCCACATCCTCCACGACGAGCACCCGTACTGGCCGCCCGTGGTCCTCGGCCACGAGTTCACGGGCCGGATCTCCCGGCTCGGCGAGGGCGTCGACGGGTGGGAGGTCGGCACGCGCGTCGTCTGCGAGCCGCACCAGGGCTCCTGCAACGTCTGCCATCTCTGCCGTCGGGGCCTGCACCAGCTCTGCGCGTCGAAGCGCTCGCCGGGCTGGGGCATCGACGGCGCGATGGCGCCCCAGGTGACGATGCCCGCACACCTGCTGCACCGGGTGCCGGACGAGGTGTCGGACGTGGCCGCCGCGGCCTGCGAGCCGACCGCGATCGCCGTCAGCGCCGTCGAGCGCTGCCGCGTCGAGCCGGGCGACACCGTCCTCGTGTTCGGACCCGGGCCGATCGGGCTGCTCAGCGCCATGGTGGCCCGGGCCTGCGGTGCGGGCGAGGTCGTCGTCGTGGGCCGCGCCTCGAGCGCCCGACGTCTCGAGGCGGCGCGCGGCCTCGGCCTCACCGTCTGGGACTCGGGCGACGTCGACGTCCCGACGGCGGCGAAGGAGCTCACCCGCGGGCGCGGCGTCGACCTCGTGCTGGAGACGAGCGGCAGCGCGCAGGCCATCGCCCAGGCGGTCGACAGCCTGCGTCGCCGGGGCCGGCTCTGCGCCATCGGCGTCAGCGGTCGCCCGACGCTCGAGGTGCCGTGGGACCGGGCGATGTTCGCGGCCCTCGACGTCAGCTTCTCGTTCTCGTCCTCCTTCACGAGCTGGGACGCCGCGCTGCAGCTGATGCGCTCGGGGGGCGTCCAGATCGAGCCGCTCGTGACCTCGTTCCCCCTCGCCCGCTGGGCGGACGCCTTCCGGGCCGTCGAGGAGCGAGCCGTCGTCAAGGCGCTGCTCGTGCCGGACGGGACGGCCGACGCCCGGGCCGTAGAATCGTGACCTCCCCCCTCGAGGAGTCCCACCCGTGAGCACCCCCATCGTCGCGCCGGCGGCGTCGCCGGCCGGCCGTCCCCAGGCCGTGCTGGACCAGATCGCCGCCTCGCGCGCCTTCGCCATCCTCCGGGCGTCGGACGCCGGCCGGTTCCCGGCCGTCACACGCGTGCTCTGGGACGTCGGGCTCCGGTCCGTCGAGTTCACGCTGACGTCACGCGGCGCCCTCGACGCCCTCCGGGAGGCGGCCGCGGAGCTGCCCGACGGCACGTCGATCGGGGCCGGCACGGTCCTGAGCACGGACGACGCCGACGCGGCGGTGCAGGCGGGCGCCCAGTACCTGGTCACGCCGACCTTCGACCCGGAGGTGGTCCGGCACGCGCACGATCGGCACATCCCGATCATCGCGGGCGCCATGACGCCGACGGAGATCCTGGGCGCCTGGAAGGCGGGCGCCACGGCGGTCAAGGTCTTCCCGGCCGGCAGCCTGGGCGGGCCGGCCTATCTGGCCTCGGTCCGCGGACCGCTGCCCGGCGTGCCGATGATCCCGACCGGCGGAATCGAGGTCGACGACGCGGGCGGCTACCTGCGCGCGGGCGCCGTCGCCGTCGGCATCGGCGGGCCGCTGCTCGGCGACGCGGCGACGCCGGACGGCGACCTGGGGGCCCTGCGCGAGCGGGCCGAGCGGCTCATGGCCTCGGTGCGCGACGTGCGGCAGGCCGGCTAGGTGCACCGTCCCGGAGATCTCTCTGCGCCCGGACGGCTGCGAAGCTACGCCGGGAACCCGGCCGGCAAGCCGGCCGGCGGCGTCCAACGCCGGGTCACAGGGTATCGCCCTGCTCCCCCGCTCCTCCTTGCCCGGCTTGCTTCTCGCGCGTCCGAGCATCAGACATCTCACGGGACGGTGCACTAGGTGCCCGATCTGGCGGCCGCGATCGGCGCCGCGCGGATCCCCGAGGTCGGCGTGCGCCTGTGGTCGCTCGGGCAGGCAGGATTCCTGCTGCGGAGCGCCGACCGCACCGTCGTCGTCGACCCGTGGCTGTCGGACTGGCTGGAACGGCAGGAGGGGCGCGCGGCCGCGCGAGCCCGTCCCGCGCCGATGGCCCCCGAGGAGCTGACCGGGGTCGACGTGGTGCTCATCACGCACGAGCATCCCGACCACCTCGACCCCGGCACCGTGCCCGTGGTCGCGGAGCGGAATCCCGACGCCCGGTGGGTCGCACCCGCCCCGATCACGAACCGCCTCACCGACCTCGGCGTCCCCGCGGAGCGCGTCACGGGCGCGCTCGTCGACCAGCGCCTGGAGGTGGCGGGCGTCGGCGTCGAGGCGGTCGCCGCCGCGCACGCGTTCGCCCCGGACGGCTTCGGCGGCTACGCGTTCTCGACCGACGGGACCGGGCGCCACCGCGCCGTCGGCTACCTGGTCGAGCTCGGCGGCGTGCGGATCCTCCACGCCGGCGACACGGTGTGGTGGCCCGGCTACGCCGAGCGGCTCGAGCATCTCGGCCCCGACGTGGCGATCCTCCCCATCAACGGGCGCGACGCGCCGCGCGAGGCCCGCGGCGTGGTCGGCAACCTCGACGCCCGCGAGGCGGCCGACCTGGCCGTCGCCGCCCGGATCCCGCTGGTCGTCCCCTGTCACTGGGACGGCGTGACCGGCAACACCGAGGACCCGGCGGTGTTCGTCGGCTACGCGGTCCGGACGTACCCGTCGCTCGGGATCCGCCTGCCGGCGGTCGGGGAGGGCGTGCACGTGGTCGGCCGGTGACCGTCGACGTCGTGACGGTCGGGGAGACGATGGTGCTCCTGCGCGCGCCGGAGGTCGGCGCGCTGCGCCACGTCCACACACTGGACGTCGGAGTGGCGGGCGC
>CADCWC010000010.1 GCA_902806305.1 uncultured Thermoleophilia bacterium
GCGCCCCTGCATGCCCGGGAGGCTACGGAGCGCGCGTCGGGGACCGCGGGACCGGCGTCGATGGCCCGCAGACGACGAGAGCGCCTGCCTGCGCAGACGCTCTCGGGAGTAGCGGGGGCGGGATTCGAACCCGCGACCTTCGGGTTATGAGCCCGACGAGCTACCAGACTGCTCCACCCCGCGGCGGATGAGGAACTTTAGCACCGGCGCGCCCGTGGTGGGGCCTCAGCCGCCCTTCATCCGGCGCAGCTCCTCGTCGTCCGGGGAGTAGGCGGGATCGTCCTCGATGTCGAGGATGTCGAGCTCCTCGGGCTCCACGACGACCTCGTCGGTGGGCGGGAGCTCCTCGCGGCCGGTGTCGGGCTGGTCGGTCATGATCGCGCCGTACCCATGAGCCGAGTCCTCGTCACGCGCCGGCTGCCCGGGCCCGCGCTCGACCGCCTGCGCGCCCACCACGACGTGGACGTCTGGGACGGCGAGCTGCCACCGGACCCCGACACGCTCCAGCGGCTGGTCGGCCCGGCGGAGGGCCTGCTGTGCCTGATCACCGAGCGGGTCGACGCCGACCTGCTCGCGGCGGCGCCGGCCCTGCGGGTCATCGCCAACTACGCGGTGGGGGCGGACAACATCGACCTCGACGCCGCCGCGGCGCGCGGCATCCCCGTCGGCGTCACCCCCGGCGTCCTGACGGACGCCACGGCCGACCTGGCCTTCGCGCTGCTCCTCGCCGCCGCCCGCCGGCTCGTCCCGGGAAGCGACGACGTGCGCGCGGGCCGCTGGCGCACGTGGGAGCCCGAGGGCTGGCTCGGCCGCGACGTCCACGGGGCGACGCTCGTCGTCGTGGGCGCCGGGCGGATCGGCGACGCCGTCGCCCGCCGCGCGCGCGGCTTCGACATGGACGTCATCGCCGTCGGGCGGGACGGCGACCTCCATGCCGCGCTGCGGCGGGCGGACTTCGTCTCGCTCCACGTCCCCCTCACCGCGGCCACCAGGCACCTGATCGACGCGGCGGCCCTCGCGCAGCTCAGGCCGACGGCGATCCTGGTCAACACCGCCCGGGGCGGGGTCGTCGACCAGGATGCGCTGGCCGCCGCGCTGCACGACGGCCGCCTGGCGGGGGCCGCCCTGGACGTCACCGATCCCGAGCCCCTGCCCGCCGCCCACCCGCTGCTGCGAGCGCCGAACCTCCTCGTGGTCCCGCACATCGGCTCGGCCACCCACGCCACACGCGAGCAGATGACGGCGATGGCGGTGGACAACCTCCTCGCCGGCCTGGCCGGGCGGCCCCTCCCCCACCCGGCCGGTTAGCTTCCGCCGATGCGCGTCGCAGTCGTGGACATCGGGACGAACTCCACCCGCCTGCTCGTCGCGGACGTGGCCTCCGGCGGGGCGGTGACCGAGCTCGATCGGCGGACCACCGTCACGCGCCTGGGCCAGGGCGTCGACGCCTCCGGGGTCCTCGCGCCCGAGGCGATGGAGCGCGTCTTCGCGACGCTCGCGGGCTACCGGGAGGCGATGGACGGCCACGACGTCGAGGGCACCACGGCGGTCCTGACCTCCGCCGTCCGCGACGCGGCGAACGGCGAGGAGTTCACCGCGCGCGTGCGCGACGACTTCGGCCTCGAGGCGGCGACCCTGTCCGGCGACGAGGAGGCCGCGCTCTCCTTCCTGGGCGCGACGAGCGCCCGTCCCGCCGAGGCCCCCGCGCCCATCGTCGTCATCGACATCGGCGGCGGATCGACCGAGTTCGTCGTCGGCGCGAAGGGCGCCGTGACCTTCCACGTCTCGACCCAGGCGGGGGCCGTCCGCCACGGCGAGCGCCACCTGCACGCCGACCCTCCGCCCCCGGAGGCGCTCGAGGCGCTGGCCGCCGACGCGCGGGGGCTGTACGAGGACGCGATCCCCGTCCACACCCGGGCCGAGGTGGTGGCCGGGGTCGCCGTCGCGGGGACGGCCACGCAGCTCGCCGCCGTCGCGCAGGGTCTCGAGCCCTACGACCCCGCCCGGGTCCACGGCTTCCGCCTGGACCTCCCCACAGTGGAGCGGGTGCGCACCGAGCTCGCCGCCCTGCCCGAGGCCGAGCGCCGGGAGGTCCCGGGCCTGGATCCCGCCCGCGCGCCGACCATCGTGCCCGGCGCCGTCCTCATGGGCGAGGCGATGCGCACCTTCGGCCTCGACGCGGTCGAGGTGTCCGAGCACGACATCCTGCGCGGCGCCGCGCTGCGCCGCGCAGGGCTGTAGCGCGGCCGTGGGCGCGGGGACGGATCCCGGCCGCCTCCGCGCCGGCCGGCTCGTCGTCACCTGCGCCGACCGCCCCGGGATCGTCGCCGCCGTGACGTCCTTCCTGTTCACGCGCGGCGCGAACATCACGCACGCCGACCAGCACTCCAGCGACCCGGTGGGCGGGCGCTTCTTCCTGCGAGTGGTCCTGCATCTCGACGGGCTCGAGCGCCGGCTGGACGAGCTGCGCCAGGCGTTCGAGGCCGAGGTGGCTCACCGGTTCGGAATGACGTTCGCCCTCACGAGCGCCGCCGTGCCGAAGCGCACCGCGGTCATGGTCTCCCGCGAGGACCACTGCGCACTGGACCTCCTGTGGCGCTCGCGCCGCGGGGAGCTGCCCGACCTGGACATCACCCGGGTCGTATCGAACCACCCGGACCTGGGCGAGGCCGTCGCCGGCTTCGGCGTGCCGTTCGACGTGGTCCGGGTGACGCCGGAGGCCAAGCCCGAGGCCGAGCGCCGCCAACTCGAGCTGCTGGCCGGCAGCGATCTCGTGGTCCTGGCCCGCTACATGCAGATCCTGTCGGCCGACTTCCTGACGCGCCTGGCGGTCCCCGTCATCAACATCCACCACTCGTTCCTGCCCGCCTTCGCCGGGGCCGGTCCGTACGCCAAGGCCAAGGCGCGCGGGGTCAAGCTCATCGGCGCCACGGCGCACTACGTCACGGAGGAGCTCGACGCGGGGCCGATCATCGAGCAGGACGTCGTACGGGTCACCCATCGCGAGAACGTGGACGACCTCATCCGCCAGGGGCGCGACATCGAGCGCCAAGTCTTGGCCCGCGCGGTCCGCGCGCACGTCGAGGACCGGGTGCTCGTCGACGGCGCGACCACCGTCGTCTTCTGACCGCGGGTGGGCGCGCCAGCTCAGTCGGCCTCGCGCGTGACGAGCCACGCGAGTGCCAGGGCGGTCGCGTCCTCGGCGAGCGCGCCGGGCAGGTCGG
>CADCWC010000011.1 GCA_902806305.1 uncultured Thermoleophilia bacterium
GAGAAGCCGCGCGGGACGACCGACGTCTTCGGCCGCCTGTGGTGGGACCGTCCGGCCTTCACGATCCGGACCGAGTTCTACAAGCCCGAGAAGGGGCGCTACCTGCACCCGTCCGAGGACCGGCCGATCACGGTGCGCGAGGCGGCGCGCTGCATGAGCCTGCCCGACGACTTCGTCCTGCCCGAGGACCAGGCGATGACGTCCGTGGCGCGGCAGGTCGGCAACGCCGTGCCGCCACTCCTGGCCCGCCGGATCGCGGAGGCGCTGCTGCGCCTTCTCGACGGGTCCCCGGCGCCGCCGGCACGCGTGGCCCGGGTCGCCGCCCTGCGCTAGCAGTCGACGGCGTCGGAAAGGGCTCGGCAGACCTCGCGGAGCCGGTCCTCTCCGAGCGTGCAGATGCGCTCCCTGAGCCAGGCCCGGGGCATGGGCGTCACGTTGTCGAGCGTGAGCGCGCACCTCTCGGGCATGCCGTCGTCCCGGTCGAGGCGCACCTCGGTCGGGAGCCATCGGATCGTCCGCGTGGCGGGGACGCAGACGAGCTGGTGCAGCACCGGGATCGCCGCCGAGCGCGTGAGGATGAGGTGCGGCCGTCGGCCGCCTCGCGGGGACTCGGCCCACCACACCTCGCCGCGTCTCACCAGGGCTCGGCCTCGATCGACCGGCGCCCGGCGTCCTCGGCTGCCGCGATCGCCCACGGCTCGGGTGGGATGCGGGTATAGCCGTCGACGATCGCGCGGTCGATCGCGGACCGCCGTTCGGCCACGAGGAGCCGGTCGAGCGCCGCCTTGATGACCTCGGCCCGACTGCGGTAGCTGCCGGCGCTGACGAGCGCGTCAAGCTCCGTCACAGTCTCTTCCGGCAGCCGAGCCGTCACCATCTTCGACATACATCGAGTATAGCATTTCGTACGACATCCCTCCACCGCCGTCCTGATCGTCAATGCGGAATGCGATCGTCTAGGGTCCCGCCACGGACGCCGTCCCGCCGGTCGGTCCGGGCGGCTGACACGTCCATCGGAGAGCTCCGACCTTCGGCCGAAAGGACCAGCGCTGTCCCGGATCGCCCAGATCACCACGTACTCGATCGCCCACCCGCTCGATCGACCCATGGCCGACTCGCTCCACTACATCGGGTCGCGGACCGCCTTGGTGCTCGAGATCACCACCGACGACGGGCTCGTCGGCATCGGCGAGTCCGCGATCTACGGCGGGCCCGCCTCGGTCGTCGAGACGGTCATCCACGACGAGCTCGCCCCGAGGCTGCTCGGGCAGGACCCGACGCAGCCGGAGCGGCTCTGGGCGCGGATGACGAGCGCCTCGCATCAACACGGCGACGGCGGCATCCTCCCGGCCTCCATCTCGGGGCTCGACATCGCGCTCTGGGACCTGCTCGGCCAACGCGCGGGCCTGCCGCTCTGGCGCCTGCTCGGCGGGTATCGGAACCAGGTGCAGGCCTACGCCAGCGCCGGGTTCTACATGGAGGGGAAGGACGCCGCGGGACTGGCCGACGAGGTCCGCGGGTACGTCGACCGCGGCTACCGGCACGCGAAGATCAAGGTCGGTCGCACCGAGGACACGTTCATGAACCCGCTGGTCGACATGGAGTCGCCCGACTTCGCGCTGGTCGACCTCGGCGAGGACCTGCGTCGCGTCCGCGCCGTCCGCGAGGCGGTCGGCGACGACGTGCACGTCATGACCGACGCGAACAACGCCTGGACCGCCTCGACGGCGCTGCGGGCCGGGCGCGAGTACGACCGCCTCGGCATCCACTGGTTCGAGGAGCCGGTGCCGACCGAGGACCGTGCCGGGAGCGCCGCGCTGGCCGTCGAGCTCGACTGCCCGATCGCGGGCTACGAGACGCAGACCGGTCTGCCCGGCTTCCGGGACCTGATCGCGGCGCGGGCCGTCGACATCGTGCAGCCCGATGTGATCTGGTCGGGCGGCATCACGCCGTGCCGGCGGATCGCCGCGCTCGCTGCGGCGGCGGGGCTGCCGGTCGTGCCGCACGTGTTCTCGACGGCGGTCAGCCTGGCCGCCAACCTGCACTTCATCGCGGCGCTCCCGAACTCCTACCTGCTCGAGTTCGACCAGAACCCGAACTCGTTGCGCACGGAGCTGCTCGACCGACCGATCGAGCCGGACGCCCGCGCGGTCGTGACCGTGCCCGAGGGCCCGGGCCTCGGCGTGAAGCTCGACCACGAGACCCTCCGTGCGCGGGCGACGGCGCCGCCGCGGACCAGCGAGGCCGCGTCGGCCTGAGCGGCGCCGCGGTCCCCCACCACGCACACCACCACACACGAGGAGCTCAGGATGCAGCTCGAGGGCAAGGTCGCGATCGTCACGGGCGGAGCGTCCGGCATGGGGCGGGCCGTCGCGCTCGGCTACGCCGACGAGGGTGCCGACGTGGTCATCGCGGACCTCAACCAGGACGCGGCGCAGGCGGTCGTCGACGAGCTGCAGGCGAAGGGGCGACGAGGTCTCGCGGTCCGCTTCGACGTGACGGACCCGCAGGCGTGCAAGGACCTGGTGGCCCGGACGGTCGACGAGCTCGGGCACCTCGACCTGCTCTACAACAACGCCGGCATCGGGCTGATCAAGCCCGTCTGGGACACCACGCCCGACGAGTGGGACCGGATCTTCGCGGTCAACGTGAAGGGCCTCTTCTTCATGGCTCAGGCGGCCTGCGAGCCGATGCGCGCCCAGCGCAGCGGCAAGATCATCAACGTCTCCTCGATCGCGGGGCGACGGGGCGAGGCCCTCGTGGTCGCGTACTGCGCCTCGAAGGCCACGGTCATCTCGATCACGCAGTCGCTGGCGCTCGCCCTCGCCCCCTACGGCGTCAACGTCAACGCGGTCGCCCCGGGCGTCGTCGACACGCCGTACTGGAAGGAGGTCGACAAGCAGTTCGCCGCCCTCCAGGGCAAGCAGGAGGGCGAGCCGTTCCGCGACGTGGCCGCGAACATCCCGCTCGGTCGGACGTCGGTGCCGGAGGACGTCGTGCCGCTGGCGGTGTTCCTGGCCGGGCCGGGCTCGGACTACGTCACCGGGCAGACCTACAACGTCGAGGGCGGGATGGTGATGTCCTGACCGGGACGTCCGACCCATCCCCGACCCGGGTCCTGATCACCGACTGCGACCACGACGACGTCGAGCCGGAGCGTGCGGTGCTGGGCGAGGCCGGTCTGGCGTTCCGGCTGACCCAGTGCCGGACCGCGGCCGAGGTG
>CADCWC010000012.1 GCA_902806305.1 uncultured Thermoleophilia bacterium
ACGCAGGTCGTGGATGCGCGCGTCGAAGGGCGTGTGGGAGCCGAGCAGCCCCTCGACGGCGGCGGCGGCGGCGGCCGTCGCCGCCCTCAGGAGCCGGCGCAGGTCGACAACCGCCAGGGCGCCGATCGCCGTCATCAGGTGCGTGCCGTTGAGCAGCGCGAGCCCCTCCTTGGAGCGCAGCTCGAGCGGCTCGAGGCCCGCCTCGCGGAGCGCGTCGGCGGCAGGCCTCTCGACGCCGTCCACGCAGGCCCGCCCCTCCCCGATCAGCGTCAGCGCGCAGTGGGCGAGCGGCGCCAGGTCGCCGCTCGAGCCGACCGAGCCGCGCGACGGCACGCGCGGCACGATCCCGGCCCGGAGCAGCGCGAGCAGCGCCTCGACGAGCTCGGGCCGCACGCCGGAGTGCCCCTTCGCGAGCGAGTTGACGAGCAGGAGCAGCATGCCGCGCACGACCTCGTCGTCGAGCGGCTCGCCGACCCCACAGGCGTGCGAGCGCACGAGGTTCAGCTGGAGCCGGTCGAGGTCCCGAGCGGCGACGCGGACGCTCGACAGATGCCCGAAGCCGGTGTTGACGCCGTAGGTCGGCGGGTCGTGCTCGGCCACCACCTCGAGCGCCCGCCGACCGGCGGCGATCCGCTCGCGCGCGTCGGGGGCGAGGGCGGCGTCCGCGGTCCCACGCGCGGCGGCGACGAGCGCCTCGAGCCCCAGCGCCCCGCCCCCGAGTGACGTCGTCCTCGGGCCGTCCGTCATACTCGCCATCCTATGGGTGGCTCACGATCCGACGTCCCGGTCGACCTGCTCGTCGACCGGCTCGCGACGCTCGCGACCGTCGATGCGGCAGGCGCGTTCACGGTGCTGCGCGACGCCGCGCTCGCCGCGGTCGACGGGCGCATCGTGGCCGTCGGGCCGCGTGACGAGGTCCTCCGCACGGTCCGCCCGACAGAGGACGCCGTCGTCCTCGAGCGCCCGACGTGGAGTGCCGTCCCGGGCCTCGTCGACTGCCACACCCACGCGGTCCACGCCGGGTCGCGGATCGAGGAGTTCGACCTGCGGACCCAGGGTGCGGGGTACGAGGAGATCGCGGCGGCGGGCGGCGGCATCCGGTCGACCGTCCGGGCGACGCGCGCGGCCGGCGAGACGGCGCTCACGGCGCTCGCCACCCGGCGGCTCGAGCGGATGCGGCGCCTGGGCACGACCACGGCGGAGGTCAAGAGCGGCTACGGGCTCGACGCGTCCACCGAGGCCGCGATGCTGCGCGCGGCGCGGGCGGCCGGGACGGCGGCCGGCGTGCGCGTCTCGACGACGCTGCTCGCCCTCCACGCCACGCCGCCCGAGGCGCTCTCGCCCGACGCCTACGTCGGCGACGTGCTGGCCGGGATCCTGCCCGCGTGCGCACCGCTCGCCGACGCGGCCGACTGCTTCCTGGAGCGCGGCGCCTTCACGGCGGAGCAGTGCCGCCCCTACCTCGAGGCGGCCCGTGAGCTCGGCCTCCGGCTGCGCCTCCACGCCGACCAGTTCTCCGAGTGCGGCGCCGTGCCGCTGGCCGTCGAGCTCGGCGCCGCGTCGGTCGACCACCTGGAGGCGACGGGACCCGCCGGCGTGGCGGCGATCGCGGCCTCCGACCTGACGGCGGTCTGCCTGCCCGCCGCAGCCCTCTACCTCGACCGCCCGATGCCGCCCGCACGGCTCCTGCTCGACGCCGGCGCGCGCGTCGCCCTCTCGACCGACTTCAACCCCGGGTCGGCGCCGTGCGACTCGCTCCTCACGATCATGACGTTGGCCTGCACCCAGCTGCATCTGTCCTGCGCCGAGGCGCTCGCCGCCTCCACCGCGGCGCCGGCCCGCGTCCTCGGGCTCGAGGGCGAGGTCGGGCGGCTCGCCCCCGGGTACGCGGCCGACGTCGTCCTGCTCGACGACCCGGACTGGCGCGTGGCCGCCTACCACCTGGGCCATGAGCCGGCGGCCGTCGTCAGCGGCGGACGCGCCGTCGCCGGGTCCGCGACGGCCTGACGTCCCCCGGCGGCGCGTGGGGAAGGCCGCAGGCGCCGACGGCGTTCGGTCGGGACGCACCCCCCGGGAGAAGGAGCACCATGGCGAAGGCCATCTGGAACGGCACCGTCATCGCCGAGAGCGACCGGACGGTGGAGGTCGAGGGAAACCGGTACTTCCCACTCGACGCGGTCCGGCGCGAGCACCTCGTCCCCTCCGACACGCGCACGACCTGCTCGTGGAAGGGCGTGGCGAGCTACTACACGCTCGACGTCGCGGGCGAGCGGAATCCCGACGCCGCCTGGTTCTACCCGTCCCCGAAGGGGGCGGCGGCCCGGATCGAGGGCCACGTCGCGTTCTGGCGCGGGGTCGAGGTCACCGCGTGACCTGCCCCGCGTGACGCTGCGCCTCTACGCGATCCCGTTCTCGACGAACGTCGAGCGCGTCGCGCTCGCGCTCGGCCTCAAGGGCGCCGCCGTCGAGACGGTGCTCGTCGACCCGGACGACCGCGCGCCAGTCGTCCGGGTCAGCGGCCAGCCGCTCGTGCCGGTGCTCGTCGACGACGCGCACGTCGTCAGCGACTCGACGGCGATCCTCGAGTACCTCGACCGGCGCCTCCCGGACCGGCCCCTGTACCCGCTCGACCGCGCCCGCCGGGCCGAGGTCGAGATCTTCGTCGACTGGTTCGACCGGGTCTGGAAGCGGCCACCGAACCTGATCGCCGACGAGCTGGCCCGGCCGACGCCGGACGACGCCGTCGTGGAGCGGCTCGGCGCGGAGCTGCGGCGCCACCTGGACCGCTTCGAGGCCCTGCTCGACGGCCGCGACTTCCTGTTCGGCGACGTCGGCGCGGCCGACTGCGCCGCGTTCCCGTTCCTCCGGTACGCCACCCGCCACGATCCCGCCGACGACGAGCTGTTCCACCGGGTGCTGGCGGAGCACCAGTCGGTCGGTGACTCCCACCCGCGGCTGCGCGCCTGGATCGACCGGATGGACGCGCTGCCGCGCGCCTGAGGCGCCGTTCACGGAATGCCGGGACCGGCTACGCTCGTGGTGTCACCCGCGAGACCGGAACACGTCGGAACCGACCGACGCGTCGGCTCGTCCGCCGAGGAGCCTCGATGCCCGCTCGCCCGACCACCGCCCTCGTCCTCGTCAGCCTCGTGGGTGGCCTGCTCCCGGCGTCGGCGTTCGGCGCGTCGGCGGCGGGATCCGTGGCCGCCGAGCCCGGCGCGAG
>CADCWC010000013.1 GCA_902806305.1 uncultured Thermoleophilia bacterium
GGGCGCGCTCAGCACCGTGTGGGGCCTCGGCCTCGCCTGTCTGGCCGTCGCCGCCTGGCAGCCGCCGGGGAAGCCGATCGAGGGGCTGGCCTCCGGCCGGATGCACGTCGTGCCCGCGATCGCCTGCACCGCGGCCGTCGCCCTGCTCGGGTTCGGCGCCGCCGCCGGCACGCTGCCCCTGGCCGCCGTGCTCCTCGCCGCCGCGACGATCGTCGTCACCGGCGTGCGCGTGGCCTTCGTCGTGCGCGACGTCCAGGCCCTCGCCGAGAGCCGGCGCCTGGCCGAGTCCGACGAGCTCACCGGGCTGCTCAACCGCCGCGGCTTCACCCTCCGGCTCGAGGAGGCGCTGCGCGACGCGCGCCCCCGGACGGCGGGGCTCGCGCTGCTCCTCATCGACCTCAACCGCTTCAAGGAGGTCAACGACACGCTCGGCCACCAGGCGGGCGACCTGCTGCTGGCCGAGGTGGCCGACCGCCTGCGCGCCTCCGTGCCCGACGCCTCGCTGGCCCGCATCGGCGGCGACGAGTTCGTGGCCGCGCTCGGCGGCGGCGCCGAGAAGGCGATGGCCGTGGCCGAGCGGGTGCGCGAGGCGATCGACCGCCCGATCGAGCTCGACGGGCTCACGACCCACACCCAGGCGAGCATCGGGATCGCGGTCAGCCCGCAGCACGGCGGCCGGCGCTCGGACCTGCTCCGCCACGCCGACGCGGCGATGTACCGCGCCAAGCAGCGCGGCACGGGGGTGGAGCTGTACGCCGCCGAGAGCGACCACAACTCCCGCGAGCGCCTGGCGCTGGCCGCCGAGCTGCGCGCCGCCCTGGCCGACCCCGAGCAGCTCGTCCTGCACTTCCAGCCCCAGGTCGACCTGGACTCGGGGCGCGTCGTGAGCCTGGAGGCCCTCGTGCGCTGGCAGCACCCGCGCCACGGGCTCATGACGCCGGACCGCTTCCTCGAGTTGGCCGAGGAGCACGCGCTCATGCACCCGCTGACGCTCGCCGTGGTCGACCGGGCCCTGCGCCAGCAGCGCGCGTGGCGGCGGGCGGGGATCGACCTCATCGTGGCCGTCAACGTCTCGGCGGCCGACCTCCTGGACTCGGGCTTCCCGGACGAGGTCGCCGAGCGGCTGCAGGCCCACGACACCCCCGAGGGCGCCCTGCGCCTCGAGCTCACCGAGAGCACCGTGATGCGCGAGGAGGGCCGCGCGCTCGACACGCTCGCCCGCCTGAGCGAGATCGGCGTCTCGCTGTCCCTCGACGACTTCGGGACGGGCTACAGCTCGCTGGCCCACCTCAAGCGCCTGCCGGTGCACGAGCTGAAGATCGACCGCTCCTTCGTGCTGGAGATGCTCACGGACCGCGACGACGCGATCATCGTGCGATCCACCGTGGAGCTCGGGCGCTCCCTCGGGCTGCGCATCGTCGCCGAGGGCGTCGAGACGATGGAGCACCTCGAGCAGCTGCGGTACTTCGGCTGCCACGTCGCCCAGGGCTACGTCTTCAGCCCGCCGCTGCCCGCCTCGCGCCTGGCGGGGTGGCTGCGCGAGCACCGGCCGCCCACCCCGACCTCGCGGCCCGGCCCGGCGCGCCTGGTCTCCTCGGGCGAGCAGCGGGTCTCCTCCGCGATCCTGGCGCTCGCCGCGAGGGTCATGGACGGGGCGCCGCTGCCCGAGCTCGTCGACGAGATCTCCTGCCACCTGCAGGAGCTCGTGCCCCACGACGACCTGGTCCTCTACGGGCTCGACGACCCCACCGACACGCTCGCCGCGATCCACGCCTCGGGCCGCTGGATTCCGGAGACCAAGCGCGAGCGCTTCCCCTCGCACGAGGGCATCACGGGCGCCGCGCTGCACGAGGGCCGCTCGCGCAACGTGGCCCGGACGGACCTCGATCCCGACGGGGTCCAGGTCGTCGGGACCGATGTCGAGCTCGAGGCGCTCATGTGCTGCCCGCTGCTCGACGGCCGCCGCCCGCTCGGGGTCCTGAACGTCTATCGGATGGGGGCCTGGGTGCCGTTCAGCGCCGAGGAGGCGGCCGTCATCGAGCGCTTCGCGCTCGTGGTCGCGCTCGCGCTGCGCGCCGCCTGCGCTCAGACGTCGCCGAGGTCGCGGTCCAGGTAGGTCGCGTCCATGCCGACGACGAGCAGCGCGACGAGTCCGAGGTAGACCGCGAGCGTCAGCGCCCGCTGGCGCGGCGGCACCGTGTAGTAGGCGCGGGACTCGGGGCCGCCGGCGCGGTAGGCCTTCCAGCGCCGGTAGGTGTCCCATGCCCCGACGAGCAGGATCAGCAGGATGATCGGGTTGGGGAAGGTGAACGCGAGGATCCCGAAGAGGAACAGCCCGACGAACCACATCCACGGCGACAGGGCGGCCATCGCCCGCCCGCCGTCCAGCGGCGTCACGGGCAGCAGGTTGAAGAGGTTCAGGAAGAACCCGATGAACGCGAGCGCGCGGAACAGGTCGTTGCCCGTGGCCTCCGCGATCGGGATGCACGCCGCGGCGCCGAGGGTGCCCAGGATGGGTCCCGCGAGGCCGACCCTCGCCTCCGCGGCGGCGTCGCGGCCCAGGGACTTGGCGCTGATGACCGCGCCCAGGAACGGGATGAACATCGGGGCGCTGGCCTGGATGCCCTCCCGCCGCAGCTGGATGACGTGCCCCATCTCGTGGATGAAGAGCAGGACGACGAAGCCCAGGGCGAAGCGCCAGCCCCAGATGAGCGAGTAGGCCGCGACGCTCACGAGCATGGAGGCCGACGTCGTGAAGATCTTCAGCTTGGGCAGCGCGAGCAGCGCCACCTTGCCGAACTTGAACAGGAACGCCCCGGCCACCAGCAGCGGCCCGAGCAGGCGGCGCAGGCCCGACGGCGGCTGCGGCGGGGGCGCCTGGGGCGGCGGCTCGAAGGTCCGCGGCAGCAGCTCGGGCGTGCCCGCGGGCGCCGGCGGGACGCTCACCGCGGACGGTGGCAGCCACCCGGGAGGCATGGAGGGGCGCTGCTCCTGATCCATGCCTCCAGTGTGGCAACGCGACTAGGACCTCTCCGCCAGGACCTCCTCCGCGGCGGCCTCGGCGGCGTCGAGCTGGCCCCGGACGAGCTCGATGCCCGAGGTCCAGAACCCCGGGTCGGCGAGGTCGAGGCCCGCGATCCGCGCGAGCTCCTCGGGCGACTTGGACCCGCCCGCGCTGAGCAGCTCGACGTAGGAGGGCACGAAGTCCTCGC
>CADCWC010000014.1 GCA_902806305.1 uncultured Thermoleophilia bacterium
ACGTGTTCCCGCTCGACCCGGACAACCGGAAGCGGAACGGCAACAACTACAGCCCGATGTGGGACGCGCACGTCTCGCAGTGGACGGAGGCCGCGATCGCCGCCGGACAGCGGCGCTCCATCCGCGGCTTCGAGGACCTGACGTCGCTCGTCGCGCAGGGACGGGTCGGGAGCTTCGTCGGCTCGCCCGGCCGGTCGAACAGCTTCGTCGCGGGCCTCAAGGCCACGGGCATCATCATCAACTGCCCGGTGATCGCCCAGCCGTTCGAGCGGAGCCCGAAGGACGCGGCGAGCGGCCTGCTCCGCCGCTGACCCGCCGGGCGGTGGACCCGCCCTAGCACGGCTCGTACCGCCGCCGCCCGCGTGCACCGGGCGGCGGCGTCCCGAGCCGTGGATCAGCTCCGGTCGTCGGCCTCGCACTCGACGCAGAGGCTGCGCAGGCGCACCTTCAGCGTCTCGGGACAGGGCTCGGCGGCGCACGCCTCGCGGACGTAGCTGCGGACCTGGGTCTCGAAGCGGTAGCAGTTCGCACAGCGCTCACAGACGGCGAGGTGCTCCTCGATGCGCGTGATCTCGACGCTCGTGAGGCAGCGGTCGACGTAGTCCTGGAGCTTCCGCTCGGCCTCCCGGCACGCCTGGGTCGGCTCGACGACAGCGCTCTCCATCAGCCCTCCTCGCCCGCCCGCGCGCCGGCCAGGTCGGCGAGCTGGGTCTTCAGCATGCGGCGGCCGCGGTGCAGCCTGCTCATGACGGTGCCGATCGGGATGCCGAGGATGTCGGCGGCGTCCTGATAGGTGAAGTCCGCGAGATCGACGAGCACGACGACCTCGCGGTAGTTCGGCGGCAGCTCCGAGAGGGCACCGACGACGGGCGTCTGCGACAGCCGGTCGATGAGCCGCTCGCTGGCGGCGGTCTCGCCGGTGCCTCCGCCCGTTCCGGCCTCGAGCCGGTTGTAGAGGTAGTAGTCGCCCTCCTCCAGCGGCTCCTGCTCGGGTGCCCGCTTGCGCCGCCGCGCCTGGTCGATGGCCAGGTTGTGCACGATCCGCAGCAGCCAGGCGCGAAGGTTCGTGCCGGGCTGGAACGAGCGCCAGGAGCGGAAGGCGCGGGAGTACGCCTCCTGCACCAGGTCCTCGGCCTGGGCCTGATCGCGAGCCAGGCGCCGCGCGACGCGCCAGACGTCGTCGGCGAGCGCGAGGGCGTCCTCCTCGAAGCGCACGCGGTCGCGCGCCCCCTCGGCGATGCCGGCTGCCGGGCTCGCCCCGTCGCTCCGAGGGTCGAGCTCGAGGTCGGAGTCGGCGGCGTCGGTCACGGACCGAGCGTACCAACCTGCCGGCACCGGCTCTGCGTACAGCGTCCCCATTCCAGCGTCGGTCAACGGGTGGCGGGGCGACCCTATTCCGCGGCCCGCCTTGGCGCCGGCATCGGGGCGACGGTCGGCCGTTGCCATGTTTGGCCCGTCCGGCCCCGCGGTACGGCGGGCACATGGAAGACAACGGAATGGACGCCGGCCTCGACCGCCACCTCTGGGAGAGCGAGTGGGCGTCGATCGAGCCGCTGCTCGACGACGAGCCGGGGGAGGCCCTGTCGACCGCTGACGACCTCATCGAGCGGATGCTCGTCGAGCGGGGCTTCCCGGACGACGAGGTCGCGCGCGAGGGTCTCGACCCGGAGCTGACCGCAGACCTCGAGGAGGCGCGGCGCGTGACGGACCAGCACGACGCCGGCGAGGACGTGAGCGTCGGCGACTCGATCGCCGCGGCCGCGGCCTACAAGCGGGTCTACGAGGGCCTGTTGACGCTCGGGCCGGTCGGCGACCTGGCCGACGACGAGGTCGACACGGACGGCGACCCGACGGCCTAGGCGTCGGCCCGGATCGGCGCTCAGCCGGCCGAGATCAGGACGACGGCGACCGCGCCGACGGCGAAGCCGACGAGCTGGATCCGGCCGACGCGCTCGCCGAGGACGTAGCGGGCCAGGACCACCGTGGCCGCCGGGTAGAGCGACGTCAGGACCGCCACGACGCTCAGCAGGCCGCGACGGGCGGCGAGCACGTACAGCACGTTCGCCGCCATGTCGACGACGCCGGAGATGCAGGCCATCACGGCCGTGCGCCGCGAGGGCACCCCGCCACGCGCGACCGCCGGCCCGACCAGCAGCACCGCGGAGCTCGACCGGGCCGCGACCAGCGGCCACAGGCCGGCGTTGTCCTCGCTCTGGCCGATCAGCGTGAAGAAGATCCCGAAGGCCACGCCGGCGACCAGGGCGGTGCCGACCACCACGTGGAGCGGGGCGAGAGCGTGTGGGCGTGCCTCGGCGTGCTCACGCGACACGAGCCCCACCGCGACGAGGGCGAGCACGACGCCGACGAGCGCCGCCGCCCGCGGCCGCTCGCCGAGGGCGAGGCCTACGACCACGGGGACGCCCGCGGCACAGAGGGCCGTCACCGGTGCTGCCACCCCCATGGCGCCGAGCGCGAAGCTCCGGAAGAGGAGCACGAGGCCGGTGCCGCCGAAGAGGCCCGCGAGCGCCCCCCAGGCGAGGTCCTCGCGGGTCGGCGTGGCCGTCTCGAGGAACGGCAGCGCGGCGAGCACGACGAGCAGGCCCGAGACCTGGGAGAGGAGCGCGATCGGCAGGGCCGTCGCGCCGCGGGTCGCGAGCCCGCCGAGGAAGTCGCCGACGCCGAACAGGAGCGCGGCCGAGAGCGCCAGCCCGACGCTCACGGCGACGTGCCCGGGAACGGCCCGAGACGGACGCGACGGATCCGGTCCGGCGCCGCCCCGACCGCGGCGAGCCCGGCGACGAGCGCGTCCACCGCCGCCTCGACGTCGTCGAGGGGGTACGGGTCGAGCCGCTCGAGGACGAACAGGCCGCGCGTCGTTCCGGGCCCGAGCCTCGTCCGGACGCCCTGGCGCCAGTTCCAGCGTCGACACGTGACCCCGGCGTCGTCGGCCCACACGACCTCGCCCGGCGCCGGCCGCTCGACGACGGGCGCGCCGGCGACCACCGTGTCGAACGGCTCGTCACCGCGCGCCGTCGTGAGCCGCGGCACCCCGACCAGCCGGTCTGCATCCTCGCCGCCCACCGGGAGCCCGTGCCGGACGGACACGGCGTTGTAGAGGTCGACGAGCCGGTCGACGCGCGGCAGCCCCGCGTCCGAACGCGCCCGGCGGAGCAGGGCCTCGAGGGACGAGTGGGCGCGGGAGGGCTTGACCCCGAAGGCGCGGTAGGCCTCGCGCCAGGCCGCGACGTGGTCCGCATGACCGGCGGCGCTCGCCCGCGCGCGCGCCTCGGCCTCCGCGAGCAGCGCGTCGCTCCAGCCGTCGCTCGGCCCGTTCCGCAGGCCGTCGGCCACCACGACGAGGACCGCGGCGTCCGGCCGCAGCCGTCGGACGGAGGCCTCGATCCGCACGGGAGGTGTCGCGTCGGACGCCACGGCGGCGGAGACGTTACGGGAGGGTCGGGCCACCCGGCGCGGCACACGAGGTCCGGTCGTCGTGCGGTGTCGGTCGTCGGCTGGTCGACGCCGCCGTACGATGCGGTCCGCCGTGACGCGACGCCTCTCCACCGACGTGCTCGTGGTGGGGGCGGGCCTGGCGGGCCTGTACGCGGCGCTCCGGTCGGCCCACCACCGCCGCGAGGTCGTGCTCGTGACGAAGGGCGCGCTGCAGGCCTCGAACTCGTTCTGGGCCCAGGGCGGCATCGCCGCGGCGGTCGATCTCGACGACGACCCGCGCCTGCACGTCGAGGACACCCTGGCGGCCGGCGACGGGCTCTGCGACCGGGCGGCCGTCGAGGTCCTCTGCTACGACGGCGTCGGCCGGCTGTACGACATGGAGGCGCTCGGCATCGTCTTCGACCGCGACCTGCACGGCGCGCCCGCGCTCGGCCTCGAGGGAGCGCACCGACGGCGGCGCGTGCTCCACGTCGGCGGCTCCGAGTCCGGGCGGCGGATGGCCGAGCCGTTGATCGCCCGCGTGCTGGCCGACCCTCGGATCACCGTGCTCGAGCACACCGCGGTGCTCGCGCTGGCGGCGTCCGACGGTGTCTGCGGCGGCGTCCACGCCGACGGACCCGACGGTCCGGTCCTCGTCGAGGCCGGCGCGACGATCCTGGCCACGGGTGGGGCCTGTGCGCTGTGGGAGCGGACGACGAACCCGCCGGGGGCGACCGGGGACGGGATCGCGCTGGCCTGGGCCGCCGGTGCCGCGGTCGCCGACCTCGAGTTCGTGCAGTTCCATCCGACGGCGCTGGCCGCGGGCACGCCGCGGGACGGCTTCCTGCTCTCGGAGGCCCTGCGGGGCGAGGGGGCGACGCTGGTGCGGGACGACGGCAGTCCCGTCATGGCGGGCGCGCACCCGCAGGGCGACCTCGCGCCGCGCGATGTCGTGGCGCGGGCGATCGACGCCGAGCTGCGCGCCGGGCGGCCCGTGTACCTGTCCGCCGAGCACCTCGACGGCGGTCGGGTGGCCGCCCGCTTCCCGAACCTCGTGGAGGCGCTCGCGGGCGTCGGCCTGGAGCTGCCCGGCGGCCGGATCCCCGTCGCCCCGGCAGCGCACTACCTGATGGGCGGCGTGCACACGGACCTCGACGGCCGGACGACCGTGGACGGCCTCTACGCGTGCGGCGAGGTGGCGTGCACCGGCGTCCACGGCGCGAACCGCCTGGCCTCGAACTCCCTGCTCGAGTGCTTCGTGTTCGCGCACCGCGCGGCGGACCACGCCGCGTTCCACCCGGGCTCCGGCACGGTCGACGGCGCGGCGCCGCCGGCGGGGGAGGGCGGCGGACCGGCCCCGGCGGACCTGCGGCGGCGGATGTGGCTCGACTGCGGCCTCGAGCGCGACGCAGCCGGCCTGACCGACCTCATCGCGTGGCTCGACGAGCAGCCCGACGGGCCCGCGGTGACGGTCGCCCGGCTCGTCTCCACGGCCGCGCTACGGCGGGAGGAGTCGCGGGGCGGGCACTTCCGGCGCGACTTCCCGGAGCGCGACCCGCGGCAGGCCCACCGCATCGTCCTCACCCCGGAGCGGGTGTCGTGACGGTCACGATCGGCTACGCCGCCGCGCTCGAGCGGGTCGTCGAGCTCGAGCTCGCCGAGGACGTCGGCACGGGCGACGTCACGTCCGAGGCCGTCGTGCCCGCCGACCGGCGGGCCGTCGGGACGGTGCTGCTGAAGGCGCCGGGGGTGGTGGCAGGCCTGGACGCGATGGAGGCGGTGTTCCGCCGCCTCGACTGGGACGCGCGCTGGGAGGTGCTCGTCCCGGACGGGACACGCTGCACCGACGTCCCGCAGCCGGTGGCGCGCGTGGAGGGGTCGGCCCGCGCCATCCTGGCCGGCGAGCGCCTCGCCCTCAACCTGGCCCAGCGGCTGTCGGGCATCGCCACGCTGACGGCGCGCTACGTGGACGCCGTGGCGGGCACCGGCGTCGAGATCCTGGACACGCGGAAGACGGCGCCGGGCCTGCGCGTTCTGGAGAAGCGCGCGGTCGCCCTGGGCGGCGGCCGCAACCATCGCATGGGACTCCACGACGCCATCCTCATCAAGGACAACCACATCGCCGTGGCCGGCGGGATCGTGGCCGCCGTCGCGGCCGCCCGGCAGCACGCGCCCGGCCTGCCGGTCGAGGTCGAGGCGCGGACGGCCGCCGAGGTCGCAGACGCGCTCGAGAGCGGCGCGGACACCGTGCTGCTCGACAACATGGACGTCGCCACCCTCCGCGCGGCCGTGGGCCTGATCGGCCGTCGGGCGCGCACGGAGGCCTCGGGCGGCATCGACCTCGACCGCGTCCGGGGCGTCGCCGCGACCGGCGTGGACGCGATCTCCGTCGGGGCGCTCACGCACAGCGCCACCGCACTCGACCTCTCCCTGGAAGTGAGCATCTCGCCGTGAGCATCGCCGTCGCCCCACCCACCGCGCAGCAGCCGCACACGCCCGGCGCCGCCGACCCGTCGCCGACGCCGGACGAGGCGCGCGCGCTGCACGAGGAGATCCGAGCGCGGGCGGCGGCCCGCCACGCGGTGATCCTGGCCCACAACTACGAGCGGCCCGAGGTGCAGGACGTCGCCGACTACGTCGGCGACTCGCTCGGGCTGTCGCAGCAGGCGGCGGCGACCGAGGCGGACGTGATCGTCTTCTGCGGCGTGCACTTCATGGCCGAGACGGCCGCGGTGCTGTCCCCCTCGAAGACCGTCCTCCTGCCCGACCTGCGCGCCGGCTGCTCGCTCGCGGACACCATCACCGCAGACCAGCTCCGGGCCTGGAAGGCCGACCATCCCGGCGCGACGGTCGTGTCGTACGTGAACACGACGGCCGAGGTCAAGGCGGAGTCCGACTACTGCTGCACCTCCGGCAACGCGCGCAAGGTGATCGACGCGATCCCCGCCGACCGCGAGATCCTCTTCCTGCCCGACATGTTCCTCGGCCTCTGGCTCGAGCGGGCCACCGGGCGGCGGATGACGCTCTGGCCCGGCGAGTGCCACGTCCATGCGGGCATCCGGCCGGACGACATCGAGGAGATCCGCCTGCAGCACCCGGACGCGCCGCTCCTCGTCCATCCCGAGTGCGGCTGCGCCAGCCAGTGCATGACGATGGCGGCCGACGGCCGCATCTCCGACGTGCAGATCCTCTCCACCGAGGGCATGGTCAACTTCGCCCGCGAGCGTGGCTCGAAGAAGCTCCTCGTCGCCACGGAGACCGGGATCATCCACCGGCTGCAGAAGGAGCTGCCGGACACCGAGTTCCACGCCGTCTCCGAGCGGGCCATCTGCCGCTTCATGAAGATGACGACGCTCGAGAGCGTCCGGGACGCCCTCCGGCTGAACCAGCACGTCATCACCGTCCCGCCCGACGTGGCCGAGCGCGCCTCGCTCGCGATCCGGCGGATGGTGGAGATCGTCTAGACGGCCGGTGCGCCCGGCGCGCTCCGCCGCCGCGCGATGTGGGAGCATCCCGCGTCGTGACCCTGCCGCTGACCCCTCCCCTCCTGCCACAGCTGGCCCGCCCGGCGAAGTCGCTGCCCACGGGCGACCGCTGGGCCTACGAGCCGAAGTGGGACGGCTTCCGGGCGATCGCCTTCGTCGACGGCGACGAGGTGCACCTGCAGTCGCGCGCCGGCAAGGACCTCGGGCGCTACTTCCCGGAGCTCCGGTTCGCCCCCGTCCGGGCCGTCCTCGACGGTGAGCTCGTGATCCTCGACCCGGCGGGCGGGCAGGACTTCGAGGCCCTGCAGCAGCGGATCCATCCGGCACGCTCGCGGATCGAGCGCTTGGCGGTCGAGACCCCGGCGCAGTTCGTCGTCTTCGACGTGCTGGCGCTCGGCGACGACGTGCTCCTCGAGCGGCCGTTCGCCGAGCGGCGCGCTGCGCTCGCGGAGGTCGTCGGCGGGACGGTCGTGCCGACCCCCTTCGCCACCGCGGTCGAGGACGCCGAGCCGTGGCTGCACGGGGCCGAGGGCGTGATCGCCAAGCAGCTCGACGCGCCGTACCGCCCGGGCGAGCGCACCGGCATGGTCAAGGTCCGCCGCGTGCGCACGATCGACTGCGTGGTCGTCGGCTGGCGCACCGGCAAGGAGCCCGGCACGGCCGGCTCGCTGATCCTCGGCCTGCACGACGAGGCCGGGCGCCTGCAGGTCGTCGGACACACCTCCGGCTTCACGGTCGCCGAGCGGCGGGCCCTTCCCGCCCGGCTCGCCCCCTACGAGACCGGGGAGCGTGGCGCCGGCGAGCCGAGCCGGTGGTCGTCGGACCGGGACCTCGAGTGGATCGCGCTGCGCCCCGAGCTCGTGGTGGAGGTCACCTTCGACCACGTCTCCGGCGGGCGGATCCGCCACGGCACGAAGCTCCTGCGCTGGCGCGAGGACAAGGCGCCCGCCGACTGCACGACCGCGCAGCTCGCCACCTGACCCGGCCGGCACCGCCGTTGCGGTGCCTTCGGGGCGGCCCGCCCGGCGGGTGCCCATGTTTTCGGTGGGAGGTCCGCGGAGAAGTGACGGTATCTAACGTGCGGAAGGAGAGTCGATGACTGACACGCTCCAGTCAGGTACCGGCGGTGACCTCAAGGACACCGCGCAGCAGAAGGCCCAGGAGGCCGTCGGGCAGGCCAAGGAGAAGGCCAAGGGCGTGGCCGCGCCGGCCGCCGAGACCGTGAAGACGCAGATCAACACGCGGACCACGGCCGTCGGCGAGGGCGTGGTCGGACTGGCCGACGTCGCGCGACAGGCCGGCGACAGCATGCGCGAGAAGGGCCAGGACGGCCCGGCGCAGTACGCGGACCGGGCGGCGCAGTACGTCGAACGGCTGGGCGGCTATCTGCGCGATGCGGATCCCGATCGCATGCTCCGGGACGTCGAGGCGTACGCCCGCAGGGCGCCAGGTCTCGTCGCCGGTGGCGGTGCGGTGCTCGGCTTCCTGGCGGCGCGGTTCCTGCGTGCCTCGAGCCAGGGCCGGTCGGGCGTCGACCAGTCCTACCGCGGCGAGTACACGCCGACCTCGCAGCTCTCGAGCGGCTACGCCGAGGCCGACCGGTCGTTCCGTGAGGTCTCGGACCGCGCCGACACGTCCGGCCTGCCGGGCACGACCGGCACCGTGGCCCCCGCCGGCACGACGGGCGGCGGCTTCGCGACCGACGTCGACCTCGGCACGACGGGCGTTCGGCCAGGCGACATCGGTCTGTCGGACCGCTTCGCCGATCCCGAGGTCCGTCCATGAGCACGAGCGACCCCGGGTCCACCAGTCGACTGGTGAGCGACGCCGGCGGGTCCGACGAGGTGCCCCGTGAGGAGCTCCGCGAGGCGTCGATCGGCGAGCTGATCAAGCGGCTCACCGAGGACGCCGGGAACCTGGTGCGCCAGGAGATCCAGCTGGCGAAGACGGAGATGTCCGAGAAGGGCCGGCAGGTGACCAAGCCGGCCGGAATGCTGGGCGGCGCCGCCGTCGTCGCGCTGTTGGCGGCGGGCGTCCTGACCGCCTTCCTGGTCCTCGTCCTCGACGAGTTCATGCCCACGTGGCTGGCGGCGTTGATCGTCGGCCTCGTGTACCTCGGGATCGCGGCGTTCCTGGCCAAGCGTGGCCAGGCGCAGCTGAAGCAGATAACGCCTGCCCCAGAGCAGACGATCGAGACTGTCAAGGAGGATGTGGAATGGCTGAAGAACCAGAGGTGATCCGGCACGACATCGAGGAGACGCGCGAGCGTATGGCGGAGACCATCGACGCCCTCGGCTACAAGGCCGACGTCAAGGGTCGCGCCAAGGACGCCGTCCAGGAGCGGCGCGATGCCGTGGTGGACAAGGCCGGCGGCGTGATGTCGTCGATCACCGGGGCGGCCGACTCGCTCGTGTCCAAGGTCACCGGCGGCGGCGGCTCCTCGGAGAGCAGCAGCTCCGGCGGGGGGACGAAGGACGCCGTCGTGGGCAAGGCCGGCGACGCGAAGGACGCCGTCACCGGCCGGGCTGCCGACGCGAAGGACGCGTTGACGGGTCACGCCGCGGGCGCGAAGGACGCCGTCGCCGGTCGCGCCTCGGGTGCGAAGGACGCCGTCGCCGACCGCGCCGCGGGCGCTGCCGACGTCGTCACCACCCGCGCCGCGGACGCGAAGGACGCAGCCGTCCAGGGGGCTCAGCGCGCCAAGGGCCTCGCCCAGGAGAACCCGCTCGGCATGGCCGTCGGAGCGGCTGCGGTCGGCTTCCTGGCCGGCCTGGCGCTGCCGTCGACGCAGGTCGAGCAGCAGCGGCTCGGGCCGATGTCCGACACGGTCAAGGACCGCGTCAAGGAGACCGGGCAGGAGGCGCTCGAGCGGGGCCGCGAGGTCGCGCAGGACGCCGCCCAGACCCTGAAGGAGACCGCGCAGGAGCAGGCGCCTGCCCTCCTCGACCAGGTCAAGGAGGCCGGCAAGTCGGTCGTCGACTCCACCAAGGAGACGGCCACGCAGCAGGCCTCCGAGCTGAAGGAGTCGGCCACGTCGAACGCCCAGGATGCGAAGGGCGACCTCGCCGACCAGGCCAAGTCCGCCACCCCGGGCATGAGCGGGTCGTCGTCGCCGACGCCGACCTCGCCCGTGACGGGCTCGGGCCTCGGCCCCGCCGACCGTGCCTTCGGCGCGGACGACCCGCTGTCCGGGCCGCCGCGCCCGGGCTCGGGCAGCCTGTAGGACCGCTCGGCGACGGGCCGGGTGGCGTCGCGCCACCCGGCCCGTCGGTGCGTTCGGGGCAGGGCGCTCGCGGAGGCCGTACGGTGGTGCGGAGCCGCACGTCGTGCCGGCGACCAGGCCGCGATGCGGCCGGGGAGGCGCCCGATCAGGTCGAGCGGCCGCCGATGCCGGTCAGGATCTCGCGGATCCGGAACGGTCCGCCCGTCTTGCCAGAGAGCGGCGGCGTGTCCAGGTCGGCGCCTTCGCGGAGCCCGTCGACGAGCTCCACGAGCGCCTCGGCGGCCGTGTGCTGCGGCGTCCAGCCGAGCTCCGTGACCGCCCGGGTGGTGTCGAGCAGCGGGACGTTCAGGGCGAGGTCGAGCCAGCCGGACGGCGTCGGCTGCAGCCGCAGGCGCCAGGACGCCGCGACGGCGGCGCGCACGGCGAAGGCAGGCGCGGGCACGGGCCGGGCCCCGAGCAGACGGGCGAGCTCGTGCGCGTCGAGCACCGGCTCGGCGGCGATGTTGAAGGCGCCCCGCACGTCGGTCAGCAGCGCTCGGCGGTACGCGTCGGCGACGTCCAGCGAGTGGACGCCCTGGACGGCCAGGCGGGGTGGCAACGGCAACACCGGCAGGAGCGGCCGCAGCGCGGGCCGGAGCAGCGGGCTCGGCAGGAACGGTCCCGCGAACAGCCGACGGATGCCGGTGGCGGCCTCCCGCTTGAAGACGAGACCGGGACGGATCCGCACGACGCGGATGTCCGGGTTCTCCGTCTCGAAGCGGTCGAGGATCCGCTCGACCTCCGCCTTGTGCCTGCTGTAGAACGACGACGGCACGCCGTCCGTCGGCCATGACTCGTCGACCCGGCGATCCTTCGGACCGGGGGAGTACGCGCCGACCGAGGAGGCGTAGACGAGGGTCGGGACCCCGGCGTCGGCCACCGCCCGGAAGACGCGGGCGCTGCCCTCGACGTTGACGGCCCGCACCGTGGCGAGGTCGTGCGAGGGCTGGATCAGCCAGGCGAGGTGGACGACCGCGTCGGCCCCGACGAAGAGCGGGACGAGGTCGGCCGAGCGGATGTCCGCGGCCGCCCACTCGACCTTCGGCATCTGCCAGTCGGCCTTCCGGCGGGCCAGGCCGAGGATCGAGGTGACGGACGGCTCGGCGCTCAGGGCCCGGACGAGGCTCGTCCCGTGGTTCCCGGTCGCGCCGACGATGACGATGCGCATCCCGGGTGGTAGCCAGAGGCCCGGCGAGCCAAACCTCGCCGCTGCGCGACGCCGGAGCGGTCCTAGACCGTGGCCGCCGGCCGGCCGTCGGCCGGGAGCTCGCGAAGCGCCGCGACGACCTCGTCGACGTCGATGGCCAGGAGTCCCGGGTCGGGCGTGCGGCCGTGGGGGTCGCCCGTCAGGCCGGCCCAGAGGGCGCGGTGTCGTGCGCCTGCGGGCGGACCCCACTCCGCGGGCGGCGTCGGGCCGAACAGGATCACCGAGGGACGTCCGAAGGCGGTGGCCAGGTGGGCCACGCCCGTGTCGCCACAGACGACCCGCCCGGCGCCCGCCACGAGCACCGCGAGATCCCGCACGTCGGTCCGGCCGGCCGAGACGGACCCCGCGCCGAGGCCCGCGCGACGGGCCACGTCGAGGGCCAGGTCGAGCTCCTCGGGCCCGCCGGTGAGGACGGGCGTCCGACCCGCCTCGACCTCCGCACG
>CADCWC010000015.1 GCA_902806305.1 uncultured Thermoleophilia bacterium
CGCCGAGCTCCTGCACGACACGCCCGCCCCGCCGGACTGGGAGGCCCGCGCGCGCCAGGCATTCTTGGAGGGCTACCTGGAGACCGTGGACCCCGCCCTCCTGCCGGCCGGCCGCGCCGCGACCGAGAAGCTGCTGGCGATCTTCGAACTGGAGAAGGCCGTGTACGAGCTGCGCTACGAGCTGAACAACCGCCCGGAGTGGGCGGCGATCCCGGTGGCCGGCATCGCGCGCCTGCTCGAGGAGCCCCTGCCCGCATGAGCCCCGCCACGTCCGACGCGCTGCGGCGCGTCATCGACCGCGACTCCGCCGACCCGCACGCCTACCTGGGCGCGCATCCGTCCGCGGGCGGCGTCGTGCTGCGCACGTTCCGCCCCGACGCCACGAAGGTCGTGGCCCGGGTCGACGGCGGCAGGGAGGTCGAGCTGCACGCCGTCCACCCCGACGGCGTCTTCGAGGGCGAGGTGGCGGGCGCCTCGCTGCCGCTGCGCTACGAGTACGAGATCGTCTACCCCTCCGGGACGTTCACGCTCCGCGACCCCTACGCGTTCCCGCCGACGCTCGGCGAGATCGACGTCTACCTCGTGGGGGAGGGGCGCCACCAGGAGCTCTACGAGCGCCTCGGGGCGCACGTGCGCGACATCGACGGGGTCGAGGGGACGTCCTTCGCGGTGTGGGCGCCGAGCGCCCGCTCGGTGAGCGTCATCGGCGCCTTCAACTCCTGGGACGGGCGCCTGCACCCGATGCGGTCGCTGGGCTCGAGCGGGATCTGGGAGGTGTTCGTCCCCGGCGTGGCCGAGGGCGTGGCCTACAAGTACGAGATCCGCACGCAGGAGGGCGCGCTCCTGCAGAAGGCCGACCCGTTCGCGTTCGCCGCGGAGATCCCGCCCCAGACGAACTCCGTGGTCCACCGCTCACGGCACGAGTGGAGTGACGACGGGTGGCTGAAGCTGCGCCGCGACGCGGGCGGCTCGCTCGACCAGCCCGTGTCGATCTACGAGGTCCACCTGGGCTCGTGGCGGCGCGACCCCGGCAACCCGGAGGGCGAGCTGGACTACGACCAGCTCGCCGACGAGCTGGCCGACTACTGCGCCGACATGGGCTTCACCCACGTCGAGCTGCTGCCCGTGATGGCCCATCCGTTCTCGGGCTCGTGGGGCTACCAGGTCACGTCGTACTTCGCCCCGACCCCGCGCCACGGCGACGCGGACGGCTTCAAGCGCTTCGTCGACCGCCTGCACGGGGCGGGGATCGGCGTGATCCTCGACTGGGTCCCCGCCCACTTCCCCCGCGACGACTGGGCCCTGGCCCGCTTCGACGGGACGGCGCTGTACGAGCACGCCGATCCCCGCCAGGGCGCGCATCCCGACTGGGGCACGCTCGTGTTCAACTTCGGGCGCAACGAGGTGCGCAACTTCCTCGTGGCCAACGCCCTGTGGTGGCTGCGCGAGTACCACGCCGACGGCCTGCGGGTCGACGCGGTCGCGTCCATGCTCTACCTCGATTACTCGCGCGAGGAGGGCCAGTGGATCCCCAACCGCTTCGGCGGGCGGGAGAACCTGGAGGCCGTCGACTTCCTCAAGGAGTTCAACGAGGTCGCCCACGCGGCCGAGCCCGGCGTCATCTCCGCCGCCGAGGAGTCCACGGCGTGGCCGGGCGTCTCGCGGCCGACATACCTCGGCGGGCTCGGCTTCGGCTTCAAGTGGAACATGGGCTGGATGCACGACACGCTGGCGTACTTCCAGCAGGAGCCCGTCTACCGCAAGTACCACCACCACGAGCTGACGTTCTCGCTCGTGTACGCCTTCAGCGAGAACTTCATCCTGCCGCTGTCGCACGACGAGGTCGTGCACGGCAAGGGCTCGCTCATCGACAAGATGCCGGGCGACCGCTGGCAGAAGTTCGCCAACCTGCGCGCCCTGTACGCGTTCATGTGGGCCCATCCCGGCAAGCAGCTGCTGTTCATGGGCCAGGAGTTCGCCCAGTGGCAGGAGTGGAGCCACGCCCGCTCCCTCGACTGGCACCTGCTCGACGAGGGCGATCACGGCGGCGTGCAGGCGCTCGTCCGCGAGCTCAACCACGTCCAGCGCCAGCTGCCCGCCCTCTTCGAGCGCGACGACAGCGGCGAGGGCTTCGCGTGGCTGGAGCCCAACGACGCGGACGGCAACGTCGTCATCTTCGCCCGCTTCGGCCGCGATCCCGAGCAGGACGTCGTGATCTGCGCCTGCAACCTGTCGCCCGTGCCGCGCGCGGGCTACCGCGTCGGGCTCCCGCAGCCCGGGACCTGGCGCGTGGCGCTCGACACGGACGACGAGCGCTTCGGCGGCTCCAGCGCGTTCGCCGGCCAGCGCGAGGTCGCGTCGGAGGACATCCCGTGGCACAACCAGCGCCAGTCTGCGGCGGTGGACCTGCCGCCGCTCGGGGTGCGCTGGCTCGTGCCGGCGTAGGCACCCGGGCGCCCGCGGGCGGCGGTCACCCGATCCCGGCGTGCTCGGCCGGGCGGTGCGCCGCGGTCCGCGGGCGCCCGGGGCGCCGCGCCTTGGCGGCGTAGAGCTCTTCGTCGGCCCGGAGCAGGAGGGCGTCGCGCTCCGCGGCGTCCTGGGGCCACACCGCGGCGCCGAAGGAGACGTCCACGTCGCCGCGCTCCGCGCGCAGGGCTCCGCGGACCCGGTCGGCGACGCCGAGCGCCGCGGTGCGCCCCGTTTCGGGCAGGACGAGGGCGAACTCGTCGCCGCCGAGGCGGCACACGCTGTCCGTGGTGCGGGCGGCCGCCCGCAGCCGGTCGGCGAAGAGGCGCAGGACGCGGTCGCCCTCCGCGTGGCCGAGCGTGTCGTTGACGTGCTTGAAGCCGTCGAGGTCGAACAGGACCACGCTGAACGGGCCGGCCGGGCGTCCCGCGGCGGGCGTCATCCGGCTGTCGAGGACGTCCTCGAACTGCCGGCGGTTGCCCAGGCCGGTCAGGTGGTCGGCGTGCACGAGCGTCCGCAGCCGCGCCGCCTCCAGGCGCCGCTCGCGCTCGCGGCGCTTGAGGTCGGTGATGTCGCGGGCGATGCCGACCAGCCCGTCGCCGCTCGCCGGGCCGGGCACCAGCGACAGGGTCAGGGACACGTCGACCTCGTGGCCCCGCGCGTGCAGGCGGCGCGTCTCGAAGTGGTCCAGCCGCCCGCCGGCGAGCACGCGG
>CADCWC010000016.1 GCA_902806305.1 uncultured Thermoleophilia bacterium
GAGCCGCGCGAGAGCGCTCAAGCCGTTGTCCGGCAGCGGCGCCGGCGCGGCCACCGCGTCGGGGAGGAACTGCCGTGCGTAGGCCTCAGGCGCGCCGAGCTCCGCCAGCACGTCCTCCACCCGCTCCGCCGGCGAACGGCCCGCCCGCTCGAGCACGTGGCTCCGCGTCTCGAGCAGGATCTCCCGCCGCTCGGCCGGCGGCGCACCGGCGAGTGCCGCCCCCAGCCGCTCGAGGTACGCTACGAGGGGGGCGGGCGCGCCCGGGCGCCAGGTGTCAGACGTGGTCACGACCCACCTCCTCGGCGAGGACCTGGCGCATGCCCGCCTCGAACCGCGCCCACTCGGCGAGCATCTCGATGAGCAGTTCCCGACCCTCGTCGGTCAGCGCGTAGTATTTCCGCGGATGCGTCGCGTCGGGATCCTCGACCCATCGCCCGCGGATCTTGCCGTCCTTCTGCAACCGGTTCAGGAGCGGGTAGATCGAGCCGTCGGACAGCGCCAGCCCGCCGGCGCCGTGGATGCGCTCCAGCAGCTCGAGCCCGTAGCTCTCCTGGCGCTCGAGCGTCGCCAGCACCGCCAGCTCGGCTGCTCCTTTGCGCAACTGCGCTTTCCACGCGTTCAGGTCCACGCGCGCCCAGCTTGCCGCGCGTGCGTCGGGGGCATCATGGGGTGCCGACGCGGACGGCGAGGATACCGTCGCGTGTGCTGCTGCCCAGGCCGAACCCAATGCCGCCAGCGACGACGAGGCCGTTGGCGCCGAGCGCGCCCGCCCGCTCCCGAAGGCGGGCCGCCACCGCCCGGCTGTTCAGGACGGGGCCGGAACGCACGCGGAGCCGCGCGACCAGGCGGTAGGGCTTGGGCACGCCCGCCGTGTCGGCGAAGACCCGAACCGAGTCGGCCGGTACGGCGGCCAGCCCCGCGACGCCGGGTTCGGGCATGACCCGAACCCGCACCGACGTGCAGCCGGCGGCCGCGGCGAGCAGCGTGAGGGCCAGGCATCCGACCGAGCGCGGGCGAGCAGGGACCGAGTGCCACATTTGGGCGCGTAGCGGGAGTGTATGGTGGACGGGAACGTATCTGGGTCACGGACTAGTGTATGACACGATGGCTTGCTATGCAAGTCATCCGCAGCACCCCTGCCCCTACCCCGGCGTCGATCCCCCGACGTACCGGTCGCGCTGGGCATCGACGCCCGCCGTGCGCAGCCTCCCGGAGAGCGCGAGCACGCGCTTCCTATGCTGCACCGAATCGTGGCTGCGGCCGATGAGTAGGCGCGTGGGTTGTACGTGACGCTTCCTTGCTCCCCGATTCAGACAGATCTGCGCCGGCGTGCCGTCGCGCTGTGGTCGGGCCGACCCTCGACGCGACCCTCGATTCACGCAAAACGCCCCGCGCGGGCGGGGCGTCTGCAATCAGGTAAACCGTTGTCGTGCTTCGTAGGTGGCTAGGGAGGGAGTCGAACCCCCGACACGCGGATTTTCAGATCGCGCTGCAGGCTCGCGGATGCACGCGAACGCGCGACCCGATGTACGGAAACCGCTGTAAACGCAGCTGTTGCGCGTGCTCGGCGTGCGTCGACGTCTGCGCACGTCTCGGTCGACCGCGAGGGGTCGTGTTACCCGACGTGTTACCCGCGCGCGCCCGCACACGTGCGGGCGACGCTCCGGCGGAGCGACGGCGAGCGCGATGCGCCCCCCTCGACCGCGCTCCGACGCCGCCGGCTCAGAACCCTCCACCACTCTCCGACGTGAGACGCTGATTCCGAGACGCGGTTCCGAGACAGGCGTGGGCCGCAGCAGCGGTGGAGCCGAGGAGCCCCAGCGGCCGCCAGAGACCTCGCGTCTCAGAACCGACCGTCAGGGTGCGGCAGGTAGGGTGACGGTGAACGTCGACCCGACGCCGATCTCGCTCTCGACGGTGAGGTCACCAGCCATGCCGCGCGCCAGGTCGCGGCTGATGGCCAGCCCCAGCCCCGCGCCCTCGTGCGGCCGTGTCAGCCCGGCGCGCACCTGCACGAACGGCTCGAAGATGCGCCCGAACTGGTCGGCCGCGATGCCGACGCCGGTGTCCCGCACCGCGATCCGGACGCGCGCGCCGTCGGCCGCGCATGCCACGGCGATGCGCCCGCCCGGCTCGGTGAACTTCACCGCGTTCGAGAGCAGGTTCACCAGGACCTGCCGGAGCTTCTCCGGGTCGGCGCGCACGGTGACGTCGGCCGGGCACTCGCCGGCGGCGAGGGCGAGCCCGCGGGCGCGGGCCTGCGGCGCGACCAGCCCCTCGGCCGCGGCCAGCGACTCGGACACGACCACGTCGGCCACGTCGTAGCGCACCGTCCCCGTCTCGAGCTTCGCGTAGTTCAGCACCTCGTTGACGAGCCCCAGCAGGTGGCGCTGGCTCCGCTGGATGCGACCCAAATCCTCGCGCTGCGCGTCGGTGACCGGCCCGCGGATCCCCATCTCCATCAGCTCCGCGTACCCGCCGATGGCGTTGAGCGGCGTGCGCAGCTCGTGGCTCATCACCGCCAGGAACTCGCTCTTCGCCCGGTTCGCCGCCTCCGCAGCCTCGCGGGCGGCGCGCTCGGAGCTCACGTCGGTATTCGTGCCGAACCAGCGCATCACCCAACCGTCGGCGTCCCGGAGCGGCACGATGCGCGTGAGGAAGGGGCGGAACCGCCCGTCGGCGCCCCGGAGCGGGAAGGTCATCTCCACCGGCTCGCCCGAGGCGATCCCCGCCCGCCACCGATCGAGCACCCACGGCAGCTCGGCCGGGTCGTGGACCGACTGCCACCCCCAGCCCTCCATCTGCCCGGGCGTGGTGCCGGTGTACTCGTACCAGCGCGCGTTGTACCAGTCGATGTGGCCGTCCGGCCTGGCCGTCCAGGCGAGCGTCGGGATCGCGTCGGCGAGGGTGCGGAACTGCCGCTCGCTCTCCGTGTGCGCCACCCACGCCGCCTCGGCCTCGCGGCGCGCCGCCTCCGCGTCCGCGAGCAGGCGCTCGCGCTCGGCCTCCGCGGCCTTGCGCGCGCCGATGTCGCGGAAGTGCACCATCACGCCGCCCGCCCACGGGTAGGTGCGCACGTCGAACCAGGTGCCGAGCGGCGCGAAGTAGGCCTCGGCCGACGTGACGCGCCCGGTCGCCATCGCCTCGCGGTAGG
>CADCWC010000017.1 GCA_902806305.1 uncultured Thermoleophilia bacterium
GGTCCTGCTCGACGTCCGCCCCGTGCCGGCGGCCGACGCGGAGATCTCGCTCCCGTACATGCTGCGCCGCTACCGCCACGCCGGGATCGACCCGCTGCGCGAGCCGATCCACACCTACCCGGTGCTGCACTACCAGAACGGCGGCCTCGTCATCGACCCGGACGGCGCCACCACCGTCGAGGGCGTCTGGGCCGCAGGCGAGATCACGGGCGGCGTGCACGGCCGGAACCGGATGATGGGCAACTCGCTGCTCGACATCTGCGTCTTCGGCCGACGCGCGGGCCGCGCGGCGGCCGCCGTAGCCGTCGGGGCGGGTCACTGACGGACGGAGGATTAACGGCCGCCCCGGCGCGGCATCCGGTGGCCATGTCGTCCCCCACGCCTCCTCGCACGTCGACGGCGGCCGTTCCCTACGCCCGTCGCCAGGTGCTCATCAGCCCGCGCACGGTGGTGGGCGTCGTCCTGGTCGTGGCGCTGTTCCTGGCCCTGGTGGAGATCCTCGGGTTGATCGGCACGGTCCTGCGGCTCCTCGTCGTGGCGGGCTTCCTGACGGTCGTGCTGAACCCGCTCGTGAACGCCCTGCAGCGCCGCGGCCTCGGGCGCGGACCGGCCACGCTCGTGGTCTTCGCGGGCCTCCTGTTGGCGCTCGCGGCGTTCTTCGGGGCCTTCCTGGCGCCGCTCTACACCGAGGTGCGCGCGTTCAGCGACAACGCGCCGCAGTACATCGAGGACCTGCGACGGTCGGCGCTCCTGCGTGACCTCGACGAGCGCTACGACATCCTCGAACGCGCCCAGGCGGAGGCGGCGAACCTGCCGGAGCGTCTCCCGGCCACGGCCCCCGCGGCGCTCGGCCTGGCGGGCACCGTCTTCAACGCCATCTTCCAGACGGTCACCGTCCTCTTCCTGACGCTGTTCATGCTGCTGGAGCTGCCCTCGATCTCGGCCGCGGTCCAGCGCCTGCTCACGCCCGGCCCCCGCCGGCACGTCAACGAGCTGACCGTGGAGATCAACCGGACCGTCGCCCGGTACGTGGCCGGGAACCTCCTGATCTCGCTGATCGCCGGTACGACCGCCGCCGTCGCGCTGCTCGTCCTCGGCGTCCCGTACGCCTTCGTGCTGGGGCTGTTCATGGCCATCGCCGACCTCGTGCCGCTGGTCGGCGCGACCGCGGGCGGCTTCGTCATCGTGCTCGTGGCCTTCACGCAGGGCGTCGTCCCCGGCGTGGTCATGATCGTGGTGATGATCGTCTACCAGCAGGTCGAGAACCAGGTCCTGCAGCCGCTGATCATGAAGCGGACGGTGGCCGTGTCGCCGCTCGTCGTGCTGGTCAGCGTGCTCGTCGGCGGCACGCTGCTCGGCGTCCTCGGTGCGCTCCTGGCGATCCCGGCGGCCGGCTCGGCGCAGATCCTCCTACGCCAGTTCCTCGAGGCGCGGCGCCGTCACGTCGAGGCCGTCGAGCGCGCCGAGACGACCACCGCCGTCCCGGCCGCGCCCGCGGCCGCCCCGGCGACGCCCGCTCCCTGATCAGTCCCGCGGGGCGCGGTAGAACACGTGCTCCGGGGCGATCCGGATCGTCACCCGCTGCATCCCGGGCTGCCGCCACGGGTAGACGTCGACCCCGAGGTACTTCCTGGCCAGGAAGTCGATCACCTCGTCGCCGTCCTCCTGCGTCCGGTCCGCGACGCGGCCGGTGATCTGGGCGTACTCGTAGGGGTTCTCGAGGCTCATCACCGTCACGGCGGTGCGCGGGTCGCGCGCCAGGTGCGTCGGCCAGCCGCGGCCCTCGGCCGAGTTGACGATGACGTGGTCGCCGTCCGTGTGGCACCAGACCGGGACCACGGACGGGGACCCGTCCTTCCGGATCGTCCCGACGTGCGCGAAGTTCGGCGCCTCGAGCAGCGCGCGGACCGGGGCGTCGAGCGGCATGGACGGGCCTCCTGGGGTGACGGGGCGGCGAGCCGACCCGTGGGTGCGGTGGCGGCCTGCGCCGCTCCGCGGTCTTACCCCCACCGACCGGCGCGGTCACGTGCGCGGTGACCGCCCGCTCGCGCCGCGCCTGCCGAGCCCGATCGGACGGCCTGGGCCCGGTCCACGTCACGGACCGCCGCCTCGCAACGTGACCTCGGTGTGTCCGCCGCCGGCTCCTCGCCGTCCGGGTCGGCCGACGAGGTGAGATTCGCGACGTGGGCCGAGACCAGGAACGTCGAGACGCCGCCGACCTCGACCGGGTGCCTGCGGAGCGCCTCGGCGCGGGAACGGTCGCGGCACGGTCGAAGAGCTCCTCCTGGCGCAGCCTGACCGTGGTGTCCACGGCGACCTCGGACGGCTCGCGTCGCAGGGGCGACACGCTCGTCCGTCGCGAACGGAGGCCCGGCCTATAGTGGGAAGGTGGCCGCCTGGATCGATCTGCACTCCCACGTGCTGCCAGGCCTCGACGACGGGCCGGACACGGTCGACGGCTCGCTGGCCCTCGTCCGGGCGCTCGTCGCCGAGGGCGTCACGACGGTCTGCGCGACCCCGCACGTCCAGCCGCACCCCTACCGCACCACCGTCGCGGCCCGCGACGCGGCGCTGACCGTCCTCCGCGAGGCGGTCGCGGCGATCGGCGCGCCGCTCGAGATCGTGGCCGGCGGCGAGATCGACCTCGAGTTCGCGGCGACGTGGGACGACGAGGAGCTCCAGCCGTGGGCGCTCGGGCGGCGCAGCCTGCTGGTCGAGTTCCCGTGGGCCGGCGTGTGGCCGATGGCGCTCGCCCCGACCTGCGTCGAGCTCGTCCGGCGCGGCTACCTGCCGGTGATCGCCCACCCCGAGCGGATCCGGGTCGTGCAGGCGGCACCGGAGCGGCTCGACGAGCTGCTCTCGATCGGTGCCGTCGTCCAGGTGACCGCAGGCTCGCTGACCGGGGCCTTCGGCCGCACGGCGCGCGACACCGCGCTGGAGCTGTTCCGCCGCGACCGGGCGCACCTGGTGGCGTCCGACGCGCACGACAGCGCCTCGCGCGGCGCCGTGCACCGGGACGCGCACGCGACGCTCGCGGGCGCGGCGGGCGAGGATCTGGCCGATGCGGCGTTCGCCGAGGCGCCGCAGTCCGTGCTCGACGGCCACCGACCGCAGCTGCCGCCCGCGCACGCACCCCGGCGACGGGGTCTGTT
>CADCWC010000018.1 GCA_902806305.1 uncultured Thermoleophilia bacterium
TTATGTAATCGACGCGCCGCCGGACGGCCGCCGTCGCCGTCGGGTAGGCGACGGTGATGGAGCCCGACGACATGAAGTTCCCGCAGCAGGACTCGGGCGTCCCGACGACCACGCCCGAGCGCAACCCGGATCCGGCGCGGCCGGCGCGCTCGGCGCCCACCGATCCCGACGCCGCCGCAGCCGGCGCCGGGCCGGATCGCAGCCCGTCGACGCAGAGCGCGATCCCCTCCGAAGGGGTGTCCGAGTCGTCGCCTGGAGACGGGCTCTGAGGCGGACCGGCCCGGCCCGCCCCTGAGCCGGCGCTCGGGGGCGGTCACCTGCCCGCGAACCGCGGGCTCCGGGTCCCGCGGCCGCCCGGCTTGGTGCCCGCGTCGAGCCGAGGGGAGACGCCGTGGCCGTCGCACGGCCGCAGGCGCCTGCTAGATACTGCGACCACGTGGTCGACGTCCCCAGTCTCGCCCTCGCCTTCGCCGCCGGCGTGGTGTCGTTCGTGTCGCCGTGCTGCCTGCCTCTGGTGCCGGGCTACCTCGCGGCGGTCGCCGGAGTCAAGCCGGGGCGGCCGGCGAGCCGGCGGGTCGATCCGCAGGTGCTCGCCCGCAGCCTGGTGTTCGTCGGGACCTTCTCGGCCATCTTCATCGCCTTCGGCTTGACGGCCACCACGCTCGGGTCCTTCCTGTTCCAGAACCAGCCCCTGCTCAACAAGGTGGCAGGCGGCTTCATCATCGCCATGGGCGTGCTGTTCATCGCCTCGATCTTCGTCACCCGCTTCAACCGCGAATGGCGCCCCGATGCGCTGATCCAGCGCGCCGGCCGGGGTGGTCCCGTCGTCGCCGGCGCTGCCTTCGCGATCGCCTGGACGCCCTGCGTGGGCCCGACGCTGGGAGCGATCCTCGGGCTGGCCGCCACTTCCGACGGGACCGCGCGAGGCGCCGGCCTGCTCGCCGTCTACTCCGCCGGGCTGGCGCTGCCGTTCCTGTTCTCGGCGGTCGCCTTCGACGCCGCGACGCGGGCGTTCTCCTTCTTCAAGCGCCACTACGTCGCCGTGCAGGTCGGCTCGGGAGTCGTGCTGGTCATCATGGGCGTGCTGGTGTTGACCGGCGAGCTGTTCCGGTTGAACCTCGAGGCCCAGGAGTGGCTGGACCGCTACGGGCTCAACGTCTTCCAGGACGTCTGACGCCGTCCACGGACGTCAGCCCTCTCGCGCCTGCGCCAGCAGCCAGAGGGCGAGCGTGGTGTAGCCGACCATGACGACCAGCAGCGGATACTGCGAGCGCGTCGCGGCGCGCGCGTCGCCGAAGATCCCGAGCGCGCGATCGTGCGCGAGCACCAGGGCGACGACGTGCCCGATCACCACGAACGCGACCTGGAGGTACCACAGGAGCTCGGCGCCGACCAGCTGGTAGTCGATGGCGGCGTCGGCGGTGCCGAGCAGGTCGAGGCCGGTGCCCAGCGGATCCGACGCGAGGTATCCGAGCGCCTGCCCTTGGAAGAGCAGCAGGCTGACGTAGTGCGCGCAGACGTAGGCCAGGGCGATCGGCACCAGCGTGTGGACGAAGTCCTGTGCGAGGCGCCGATGCGAGCGGCCACCCTCGCCGCCCGTCGGCGTCCCGGCCACGCCGAGCCGGTAGAAGGCGCCGGCCGCCAGCGTCATGAGGATCAGGCCGGCGCCGAAGACGGTCTGGAGTGCCGGCGATGGCGCGATGCCGAGGTCGTCGCGCAGCCAGGCGAGCGGGGCGGCGGCGGCGTCGTTGAAGGGCTGACCGGCGCTCAGCCCGTCGAACGAGACGATGCCGATCATCGCCGCCAGCAGCGCGACGGACCCGGAGCCGCCCGGCCACTGCGCGAGGCCGGAGAGCGGGCGGCGCACACCGAGCCGGTGCGATCGGCGCTCCCACGGCGACAGGCGCGCGAACAGCCCGAAGTAGACGGAGAACGTCTCGCCCCGATCACACCAGCGCTCCGTGCCGAACAGGGCCATCGCCGAGAACGTCAGGGTGGAGTAGAAAAGCGTCGCGATCGCCACCGTGGACGGCCGATCCCCGTTAGGCGAGACGAGCTCGAGCCAGCCGAAGGCGACCAGGCCGAGCACCGCCGGCCAGTAGCCGAGGCGCGCGGGATAGTCCATGGGCGCCGAGGGGCGCGGCGCGATCCGCGAGAAGAGCCAGCCGGACGCCCGCCCGATCGCCCGCCACGGGTTGAGGACGCGGAAGATGTCGCCCCCGAGGACGCTGACCGGCACCAGTCCCAGCCAGAAGACGACGTAGACCAGCGTCGGCGCGATGTTGGCGCTCGTCGAGTCGGCCCCGAACAATCCGGCATAGACGACCAGGACGAGCAGCGCCACGCCGATCGCTCCTCCCACGAGCTCGACGCCGCGCGACGTCAGCAGCCGCGAGGCGCCGGCCGGCAGCGGCCGCCAGCCGGCGTCCTGCAGCTTCGGCCGCCGCCAGGCCACGGCCAGGAGCACGAAGGAGACCAGCAGCACGGCGACGGCTCCCCACGTGAACAGCCAGTCGGGGATCGGCAGGTCGGCACGGCCGACCAGCCCGTGCGCGTCCGCGCGCTCGGCGCCCAGCGCCGTGACCGCGATGGCGAGTCCGGCGCCGGCGCCGGCGAAGCGCCTCACGGCTCGACCTGCAGGCTCGCGATCTGCGTGCCGGAGTACTCGAGCTCGATCTCGAAGATGCCCTCGATCTCCGCGGGAAAGCGGACGGTGACCGTCCGCCCGGCCGGCAGTGCGCGTGAGATGTCATAGCCGTGCACGTGGATCTCCTCCTCCGACGGATGCCGGACGCGGAAGGAGACGGTCTCGCCGCGCTCGACGGAGAGCTTCCGGACGGAGTCGGCCGTGAGCAGCGGGGGCCTGGGTGCGGGAGTCGGCGTCGGCGTCGGCTCGGCATCGTCGACTCCGGCGGGCGTTTCGGTGGCCTGCGGGGCGGGTCCGGTGACGGCGGTCGTCTCGTCGTCGGGCCGCAGGACGGCGAACGCCACCGCCGCGGCCACCACGGCGGCCAGGATCAGGGATATGCGCAGTGCGCTGGACATGTGGGTTCCTTCCTCGAGATCGGATCGGCAGCGGCCCGCCGGTGGGCGGCCCGGATCGACGCTTCAGATCCCGAGGCGGGGCGGCGCTCGCTCGGCG
>CADCWC010000019.1 GCA_902806305.1 uncultured Thermoleophilia bacterium
ACATCCGGTGGCCCGAGGAGGAGTCGGACGGCATCGCGCGGATCACGGCGGACGTCGGCGACCCGGCGTCGCTCGCGGACGCCTTCGAGCGCCTCGATGCGGCGGCGCTCGGGTCGGTCACGAAGCTGGTCTGCGCGGCCGGGATCCAACAGCGGGCCCCGACGCTCGAGCTCAGCCGCGAGCAATGGGATCGCATGCTCTCGGTCCATCTGTTCGGGGCGATGGAGGCCTGCCGGCTCGCCGCCGCACGCATGACCGAGGGCGGTGCGATCGTGCTGTTCTCCAGCGTCGCGGAGTTCTTCGGGTGGCCCGAGCGCGTGGCCTACGCCGTCGCGAAGGCGGGGATCTCGGCGCTGAGCCGCAGCCTGGCCGTGGAGTGGGCTCCTCAGTCGATCCGGGTCAACGCGATCGCGCCGGGCTACGTGGAGACGCCGATGATCGTCGCCGCGAGGGATCGTGGCGAGCTCCCCGACGACCCCGCACGGCAGCACGCGCTCGGGCGGATGGCCGCGCCCGAGGAGATCGCCCGGCCGGTGCGGTTCCTCCTGTCCGACGACGCGTCGTTCGTGACCGGAGAGACGCTCGTCGCCGACGGCGGCTACCGCGTCTTCCGCGGCCGCTGAGCCCGAGGTCGATCCACCGGCAGCGCCGCTCCACGGCTCCGGCCGCGCGGCCCACCGCGCGCCCGACACGTCGGCCGCTCGCCGAGCCGGACGGAGGCCGCCCGGCGAGCAGCCGGATCAGGAGCCGCCGTCATACTGCGGCGCGTGGAGGCCTCCGCCGTCGACGAGGCCGACGCGATCGAGGTCACGGGGCTCGCCAAGCGCTACGGCGCCGTCGTGGCGCTCGACGGCATCAACCTCGCGGTGCGGTCCGGCGAGGTCTTCGGCCTGCTGGGACACAACGGCGCCGGCAAGACGACCACGATCCGCATCCTCACCGGACGCACCCGTCCGACGGCGGGCACCGCACGCGTCCACGGGCTCGACGCCGTCGCGGATCGGGAGGCCGTTCGCCGGCTGGTCAACCTCGTATTCGAGGACCAGAACCTCTACGAGCGCCTCACCGGACGCGAGAACCTGCGGGTCTTCTGCCGCCTCTACGGCGTCCCGCTCGACCGTGCCGACGCGCTGCTCGAGAGCGTGGACCTGGCGGAGGCGGGGCGGCGCAAGGTCAAGACGTACTCGACCGGCATGCGACAGCGCCTGCTGATCGCGCGCTCGCTGGTCAACCAGCCACGCGTGCTCTTCCTCGACGAGCCGACGCGCGGCCTCGACCCGGTCTCCACGCGCACGCTCCACGATCTGCTGCGGGGGCTGGCCGCCGACGGCACGACGATCTTCCTGACGACGCACGACATGCTCGAGGCCGACGTCCTCTGCGACCGGGTCGCCTTCCTGTCCGAGGGTCGCGTCGTGGCGCTCGACGTGCCGCGCGAGCTGAAGCTGCGGTTCGGCGAGCGGCGCGCGCGCGTCCTGCTCTCGAGCCGCGTGGAGCACGTCATCGCGCTCGACGACGCCGACGACGCGGCGCGCCTCGAGGCCTGGATGGGCTCGGGCCAGGTGCTGGCGGTCCACTCGCTGGAGGGCACGCTGGCCGACGCGTTCGTCGCCTTCGCCGGACGCCCGCTCGACCACCCCGGATCCGGCTCGGACGGGGACGGGGCGTGAGTGCGGCCCGCGTCTGGGCGGTGTTCGCGAAGGACGCCGTCGACGCCCTCCGCGACGCCCGCATCCTCGTGGCGCTGGTCATCCCGATCGGCCTCGCCGTCTTCTACGGCCAGGCCTTCGGCGACGACCCGGGCCGCGTGCGGGCCACCGTGGCCGTGGCGGGAGAGACGGTGCTGGCCGAGCGGCTGGCCACGAGCGACGCCGCCGCCGAGGTCCGGGTCCGGCGCGTCGCCGCCGACGAGGCGCGTCGACTGGTGGCCGAGGACGAGGCGGACGTCGGCCTCGTCGTGCCCGCCGCGTTCGACGAGGCGGTCCGCGCCGGCCGCTCGCCCGACCTCGCCGTGCTGCTCGACAGCGACGGCATGTCGGGGCCCGCGGCGCTCGTCCAGGCGCGTCTCGACGGCGCGCTCGCGGCGCTCGCCGGGCAGCGTCCGCCGGTCGTGGTCCGGGCCGAGTCGGTGCAGGGCGGCGACGACGGCAGCGTTCTCGACCGGATCGAGATCTCGCGCTACTTCGTCCTCGTCTCCGTGGCGATCCTGATCTCGTTCATCGCCTTCCTGGTCGTTCCCGTGATCCTCTCGGAGGAGATCGAACGGAAGACCCTCGACGCGCTGCTGCTCGCGGCGCGGCCGTCGGAGATCCTGATCGCGAAGGCGCTCGTCGGGCTGCTCTACACCGTCGTGGCCGTGCCCCTGACGCTGCTCCTGACGGGGCTCGGTCCCGAGGACCCGCTGCGGTTCGGTGTCGGCGCGGTCGGGTTGGCGGTCGGGTTGATCGGCTTCGGCCTGCTGTTCGCGCTGGCGCTCCGGAGCGCGAACCGGGTCAACACGTGGTCGGGCATCGCCGTGATGGTGGTGTCGATCCCCGTCTTCCTGGTCGGCGCACCGCTCTCGGATCCGGTCGGGGCGGTCGTGGCGGCCACGCCGACGGGCGCCGGGACGCGCCTGATGATGGACGGCCTGCAGGGCGAGGCGCTCTTCGGCGCCTCGGCGGCCTCGCTCGGCGTCCTGGTGGCGTGGGCGGCGGTCGGCTACCTGGTGCTCGTCCGGACGCTCGCGCGGCGCGACCTCTGAACGCGCGGGACTCCAGCCGACGCCCGCGACGCCGATGACACGCCACGTGAGGTCAGGTCGCGACAGCTCCCTCGAGGGCCGGGGTACACTCGTGGCGGTGGCGCGACGACTCCCCCTCCTGGCGTTCGCCTGCCTCGTGGCGGGGTGCGGGGGCGGGCAGGAGGTGCGCCCCGCCGCGACGGCGACCGTCGACGCCTCGTCCCCGCCGTCGGTCGTCCTGCCGGCGGGCGACGGGTCCGCCGCGCCCGTGGTCGTCCGTGACGCCGCACCGCCGAAGGACGCCCGCTGCCGGCCGGGCCGGCACCGTGTGACCGGGTCGCGCACCGCCGCGGCGCTCGGCGCGGTCGGCCCGGTGGTGGCCCGCGAGGCGCCGCGCGTCGACGCCCGCGTCG
>CADCWC010000020.1 GCA_902806305.1 uncultured Thermoleophilia bacterium
AGCCCGCGATCGTGCCGACGACGAGTCCGACGAGGAGCGCGCCGAGCACGGCCGGCAGCGCCACGCCGAGCGCGATCCGCGTCCCGAAGAACAGGCGCGAGAGCAGATCGCGCCCGATGTCGTCCGTGCCGAGCAGGTGCTCCCCGGACGGACCCTGGAGGCGGTCGGAGATCTTCTGCGCCGACGGCTCGTACGGCGAGAGCAGCGGTGCGAAGATCGCGATGAGGACGAGGGCGACGACCACCACCAGCCCGAACAGGCCGGCGGGGCGGGCGGCCACCTCGCGCAGCACCCGCAGTCGCGGCCCCGAGCTGCCGATCGGTTGTGGGACGGGCGGAGCGGTGGGGGCGTCGACCACCACCTACGTGGACCGCCCCTGGACGCGGACGCGCGGGTCGAGGAACCGATACGAGAGGTCGGCGGCCAGGTTGGCGAGGACGAACAGCACGGCGATGAGCAGGATCGCACCCCGGACGATCGGGAAGTTGCGGCTCTCGATCGAGTCGACGATCAACGTGCCGAGGCCGGCCCGGGTGAAGATGATCTCGACGAACACCGCGCCGCCCATGAGGTTGCCGAGCCCCACGCCGAGCACGGCCACCGTCGGGATGATGGCGTTCTTGAGCGCGTACTTGTAGAAGATCACGCGGTCACGGACGCCCGCGGCCTGGGCCGTCCGGATGTAGTTCTGCCCCAGGATCTCGAGCATGCTGGTCCGCACGAGCCGCGCCAGGTAGCCGACCCAGGTGGCGGCGAGGGCGACGGTGGGCAGCACGAGGTGCCGCGCGTAGTCGACCGGGTCCGAGAACTCCCCGGTGCCGATGGCGGGGAGCATGTCGAGCCGGATCGCGAACAGCAGCAGCAGCAGCAGGCCGCTGACGAAGGCGGGGAGCGTGATCAGCGAGACGGAGACCACGCGGGTGATGCGGTCGATCCAGCCGTTCGGCCGGGTGGCGGCGTAGACGCCGAGCGGCACCCCGAGGAGGACGGCCACGCCGAGGCTCGTGACCGCCAGGATCAGTGTGTGCGGGAGCGCCTCCCGGAGCAGCGTCGTGACCGGCAGGCCGCTGACGAAGTCGTTGCCGAGGTCGCCCTGGAGCGCGCGCGTCGTGAAGTTCCAGACCTGCCTCGGAACCGACGAGTCGAGATCCATCTCGGCGCGGACCGTCTCCGACAGCGACTCGCTGGCGCGAGGCCCGAGGATGACCTTCACGGGGTCCCCGGGCACCAGGTGCACGAGGACCCCGAGGAAGGCGATCGAGAGCAGCACGACGATCGCCGTCATCGCGACGCGCTGCAGGATGTAGCGGCCCATCGCGCTCCCGCCGACGGGGTGTCAGACCGCTCGGAACTCGTCGACCCGCATCCGTCCGTGCGGCGTGATGGACGGCTCGATGCCCTTCCGATGGCCGTAGTACAGCTTGGGGAAGTGCGTCCAGACGACGTTGGCCTGGGCGTCCCACAGCTTCTGCATCTCGATGTACATCTCGTTCCGCTTGGCCGGATCGGACTCCTTCAGCGCGGCGAAGTGCAGGCGGTCGAACTCCTCGCTGCACCAGTACTGCCAGTTCCAGACGTCGATCTGCTTGCAGGTGAACCAGACGAACGACCACGAGGGGTCGGGCTGCGTCACGAAGCCGACGTAGAACAGCTGCCGCTCGCGGAGGTTCTTGCCGAGCTCGTAGAACGCCGCCGAGTCGACGAGGTCGAGGGTGAGCTTGATGCCGACCTCGGCCAGGTTCTCCTGGACCACCTGGGCCGCGATCTTGGAGCCCGTCTCCTCCGTGTAGGTGTAGGTCAGCGCCAGGTTCGAGACGCCTGCCTCCTGGAGCAGCGCCTTGGCCGCGTCCACGTCGCGGTCGTACTGCGGCGCGTCGGCCCAGTACCCGAGCCCCATGGACTCGGGGATGATCGAGTTCGCGCGGGTGAACTTGCCCTCGAAGGCCGCCTCGATGATGGCCGGGACGTCGATCGCAAGCCGGATCGCCTTGCGCACCCGGATGTCCTTGAGCTTCGGGTGCTCCTGGTTCATGCCGATCCAGTTGTAGTCGAGCGTCGGCGCTTCCTTGACGACGAACTTGTCGTTGTCCTCGAAGCGCTCGATGCCGGGCAACGAGATCAGCGAGAAGTCGACCTCGCCCGTCTCGAGCGCGATGTCGGCCGCGCTGTCGTCCGTGATCGGCACGAAGTGGATCTCCGGGAACGGGCTCCCCAGGTACTCGTCGTAGGCCCCGCTGTAGTCGGCGAAGCGCTTCAGGACGACCCGCTCCTTGGGCGTCCACTTGACGAACTCGTAGGGTCCCGAGGCGACCGGGTCCGTGGCGAACTTCTTGCCCCGCTCCTCGACGGCCTTCCGCGGCAGGATGATGCCGCTGCCGGCCGTGGGGAGCGTGGAGCGCATCAGCGGCGCGAACGGCTGCTTGAGGACGATCGTGCCCGAGAGCTTGTCCTTGACGATCACCTCCTTGAGGTGCGGCGCCCAGTCGCCCGAGTACGGCGAGTCGATCTTCGGCGTCGTCAGGCCCGCGATCCGCTCGTACGAGAACTTCACGTCGTCGGCCGACACCTCGCCGTAGCCCTTCTGCCACTTGATGCCCGGCTTGAGGGTGAAGTCGTAGCTGAGGCCGTCGGCGGACGGCTCGAAGGTGGCGGCCAGCCGGTTCACGATGTCGAAGGTGCCCGGCTTGAAGGTCACGAGGCTCTCGCCGATGTTCGTGAACACCGCCTCGTCGACCGACGCCGGATAGAAGGCCGGGTCGAGGTTGGCGATGTCGTTCCCGAGCCGGACGGTCAGTCTGGCGGGCACCTCGGCGGCCGCCTTCTGCGTCGTGCCCGTGCCTGTCCCGGTCCCGGCGCGGGGGGCCGTCGTCGCGCCGCCACCGCCGCCGCCGTCGTCGTCGTCCCCGCCGCCGCAGGCAGCCATCAGCGCGCCTGCGCCGGGCACCGAGAGGCCCAGGGCGACGGCACGGCGCATGAACTGGCGACGGTCGATACGGCGAGCGACCAGATCGCCGACGAGGCGATCGACGGGGGTTTCATCCTTCCGCATTCGATCTCCGATCCTTGGAAGCCTGGTTCATCCGGGCCACGACTATAGACGACGCCCTGACGGAAAAGTCAGCCGCG
>CADCWC010000021.1 GCA_902806305.1 uncultured Thermoleophilia bacterium
CACGTCCTCGCTCCACAGGCGCAGCAGGAGCGCCCGGTGCACGCCCCCGGCGCCGCGGTCGAGCACCCCGAGCGGCTCGTCGCGCACCTCCCAGCCGTGGCAGAACGGGCAGTGGAAGACCGAGCGGCCCCACCGCTCGGCGATCCCGGCGAGCGGGGGATGGCGGTAGTCCATCCCCGTCGCCAGCAGGACGCGGCGCGCTGCCGCGGAGGACCCGTCGGCCAGCTCGAGCACGAAGTCCCCGAGGCGGCGCTCGCCGCCCACGACCTCGCCGAAGCGCAGCTCGACCGTGGGGTAGACGCCGAGCTCGTTGCGCGCCGCGGCGTAGAACGCGGCCGGCGGGCGCCCGTCCTGCCCGAGCAGGCCGCCGATGCCGTGCGCCGTACGGTTGCTCTGGCCGCCGGCGTCGACGACGAGCGTCCGCCGCCGGGCGCGGCCGAGCACGAGCGCGGCGCTGAGGCCGGCCGCTCCTCCGCCGACGACGATGCAGTCCCAGGTCGTGTCCATGCCTCGAGGATGACGCCGGGATGCACGATCTGCCAAGCTGTTTTGCCATGCAGGCAAAGTCACCCGAGGAGCCGGTCGACGCCCGCGTCCGCCGGCGCCTGCGCGAGCTGCGCACGGAGCGGGGGCTGACGCTCCAGCAGGTCGCCGAGCGCGCGAGCATCGACATCTCCACGCTCAGCCGCCTGGAGGCCGGCAAGCGCCGGCTGGCCCTGGACCACATCCCGTCGCTCGCCGCGGCCCTCGGCGTCAGCGCCGACGAGCTGCTCGGGGCGCCCGCTCCCCAGGACCCGCGCGTCCGCAGCCGCCCCCGCACCTTCGACGGGCTCACGATGTGGCCGCTCACCCGCCGCGGCCCCGCGAGCGGCCTGCACGCCTTCAAGATCACCGTCAGCGCGAAGCGCCACACGCCGCCCGACCTCCTTCCCGTCCACGAGGGCCACGACTGGCTCTACGTCCTCGACGGCCGCCTGCGGCTGCTGCTCGGGTCGGAGGACCTGACGATCGAGCCGGGGGAGGCCGTCGAGTTCACGACGTGGACGCCCCACTGGTTCGGGGCCGTCGACGGCCCCGTCGAGCTCATCGCCATCCTCGGCCCCCACGGCGAGCGGCTGCACCTGCACGGCTGAGGGCCGACCGATGAGTTCGGGCCGCCCGCGGTGTCTCAAGGGCATGACCGACACCACACAGACCGCCACGACCGTGTCCAACATCGGCGTGGCGATGTTCACCGTGTCCGACCAGGACGCCGCGCTGGCGTTCTACACCGAGAAGCTCGGCTTCGAGGTCCGTGGCGACACCCGCTTCGGCGAGGACGGCGAGATGCGCTGGGTCGAGGTGGCCCCGCCCGGCTCCCGCGCCCGCCTGGCGCTCAACCCGCCGATGTTCGACGAGCCCGGCGGCAGCTCGATCGGCGTCGAGACGGCCGACGTGCTCGGCGAGCACGCGCGCCTGACGGCCATCGGCGGCATCGACCTGGACCCCGAGCCGATGCGCACGCCCGGCGCGCCGCTCATGTTCATGCTGCGCGACCCGGACGGCAACGTCGTCGTCGTGGTGGAGGAGCTCGGCGCCGGGACCTGACCGCCCCGTCGGCGCGGGCGCCGCAGGTCACACCGCGCAGGCACCGCCTCGCCGCGGGGTCTGCGCGGCCCCGCGCCGGCCCGTCAGGACTGCGACCGCCGCCGCGTCAGCGTCGGCGGCTGCATCTCCTTGAGGATCTGGTGCACGAGCGTGTCGTCGTCGGCGCTCGGGGGGCGGATCTCCATGAGCAGGCGCTCGATCGCGTCCTCGGTCCACTCGTGCGTGTGGAGCAGCAGGAAGCGGAGCATCGCGAAGCGCAGGTAGCGGTCGGTGTCGGTGCCGGGACCGCCGGCGCCCCGCTCGCGCAGCCGGGCGACCACCGGCTCGTACTGCTCGTGGAACCACGACAGCGCGAGCTCGCGGCGCGGGATCAGCCGTCCCTGGGCGTGGCTCTCGCGGTAGCCGCGCGCCTCGATGAGCCCCGCGAGCTGTGCGTAGCGCCACTCGTCGGTGAGCTTGATCTGCGCGCGCTCGGCGGCCGGGAGCGGGACGCGCTCGTGGAACAGCCGCTCGTGGTGCTTGAGCGTGAGCTGGCTGATCCGCAGGTCCGGCTCCGCGCCGAGCTCCGTGCGCACCTCCCGCACGTGGGCCTCGATCGTCGTGTCGCCCATGGCGAGCGCCACGGACACGCGGTGGTGGCCGTCCTCGATGAAGTGCAGGCCGTTGACGCGGTAGACGTCGATCGGCGGCATGTCCTTCCCGCTGCGCCGGGAGGCGGCGACCCCGAGCCATCGGCTGCGCAGCTTCTTCGTGGCGGGCCGGAGGGCGCGGTCGAACTCGTCGTGGCGGCCGACCGTCCCGACGATGGAGTCCAGGCGGATGGTCTGGATCCCCAGGTCGGTCTGCGACCGGCGGCCGAGCGCCTCGATCACGTCATCGAACGGCAGCATGGTGAGCGCGTCCCGGGGCTCGCGGCGCAGGCGCTTGCGCAGCTCGGCCCGCGCGTGGCGGCGCAGCCCGCGGTCGAAGTCCTTGCGTGCGCCCTGGGCGTCGTAGGCCATGGCCGGTCTGTGCCCCTGGGTGTGCGGGCGAATCCTCGCCCTCGTTGCCAATCGACCGTCGCCCTGCCCGCCTGCGCCGGCAGGGCGACGGCTCCTCGCCCTAGCCGGCCGAGACCGCCTCGAAGGACTGCGCGCCGGCGCAGTTGATGATCACCATGGTGCCCCAGTAGACGTCCGGGCGGGCGCCGAAGAAGGACATGCCGAGCGTTCCGGTGATCCGGAGGCCGTCCCGCGCCATGCCCGTGACCTTGTAGGTGATCGTCCGCGGGCTGCGTCCGACGAGCGGGTTGACCGCGACGCCCTCCTTGGCCACCTGCCCGTCGGTCCCGACCGCCCACGGGCCTGGGGCGTCGAAGAGCTCGCCCGACGTCCAGGAGTTGTTCGGGCGCCCGCCCGTCTCGAAGCAGAAGACCGGAACGGCGGGCGCCGTGGTCAGCTCGAACCCGCCGTCGACGAGCGCGAGCTCGAAGTCGTCGTATGGCCCGTCGGTGCCCATGCGGCCGACCCAGCGGTTCGACGCGGCCGGGGGCGAGGC
>CADCWC010000022.1 GCA_902806305.1 uncultured Thermoleophilia bacterium
CACGTCGAGCAGGACCGCCTCCACGCCCTGCTCGGCCACCGTCTCGCGGTGGACCAGCGTGAGCGCCAGATCGGCCTCGTACGTCGCGAGCGCGCGGTCGAGGTCCTCCACCGCGACGCCCACGTGATCGACCCGGGTGAGCACCGGGCGCGAAGTCTAGTGTTCGGCCGCTCCGGGCTCGGGCCGGCGGGAGGCGGCCACCACGCGCAGCCCGCGCGGCCCCATGAGGCCCTCGAGCTCCGGGCGCTCTATGACCTCGTGCTCGAGCAGGGCCTGCGCGATCCGCTCGAGCACGTCGCGGTGCTCCAGCACGAGCCGGCGGGCGTTGCGCTCGGCCTCGAAGACGATCGCCTGCTGCTCCTCGTCGCGGATGCGGCGTGTCGCGTCGGACACGACGTTCGCGTCGGTCATGGCGCGCGCCGTCGCGCTGACGGAGCCCATGCCGTACTCGTGGACCATGGCGTGCGCGATCTCCGCCACCCGCTGCAGGTCGCTCGCCGCGCCCGTGGTCACCGCGCCGAACACGACCTGCTCGGCCACCCGCCCGCCGAGCAGGACGGTGATCTGGTCCAGAAGCTCGGCACGGGTCTTGAGGTAGGAGTCCTCGTCGGGGAGGTTCATCACGTATCCGAGCGCCGAGCCGCGGGGGACGATGGAGATCTTGTGCACGCGCTCGGCCGTGGCCAGCAGCTCGCGGCAGAGCGCGTGGCCGGCCTCGTGGTAGGCGACGACCTCGCGCTCGTGCGGGTTGAGCGTGGTGGAGGACAGGACGCCCGCCACGACACGCTCCAGCGCCCCGTCGAAGTCCGCGGCGGCCAGCCGCGAGCCGCCCCGCCGCGCGCAGAAGATCGCCGCCTCGTTGCAGATGTTCGCCAGGTCGGCGCCCGTCAGGCCGGAGGTCTGCACGGCGATGACGTCGAGGTCGACGTCGTCGGCGAGCGGCTTGGCGGCCGTGTGGATCCCGAGGATGCTGCGCCGGCCGCGCACGTCGGGCGGGGAGACGAAGACCTGGCGGTCGAAGCGGCCCGGGCGCAGCAGGGCGGGGTCGAGCTTCTCGAGGAGGTTCGACGCGGCCATCACGATGACGTTCTCGCCCGTGGCGAAGCCGTCCATCTCCACGAGCAGCTGGTTGAGGGTCTGCTCGCGCTCGGAGTTGTTGTCCGAGCCGCGGCGCGCCCCGACGGCGTCGAGCTCGTCGATGAAGACGATGGCGGGGGCGTGCTTGCGGGCCTCGGCGAACAGCCGCCGGATGCGCGCGGCGCCCAGGCCGGCGAACATCTCCACGAAGGAGGAGGCCGACTGGGAGAAGAACTGGGCGCCGGACTCGTGGGCGACGGCCTTGGCCAGGAGGGTCTTGCCCGTGCCGGGCGGGCCGTGGAGCAGGACGCCGCGCGGGACCTTTGCGCCCAGGGTCTTGAAGCGCCTGGGGTCGGCCAGGAAGTCGACGACCTCGCGCAGCTCCGCCTTGGCCTCGTCGGCGCCGGCGATGTCGTTCCACGCGATCTCCTGCGCGGCCTTGGGCTTGATCTGGACCGGCTTGGTCCGCGGCATGAGCTTGAGCGTCCGCCACAGGACGTAGGCGATGACCGCCATGAACACGATGCCGAGCACCCCGCCCCAGTCGGCGGCGAAGCGCTGGACGTGCTCGGCGAAGGAGAGGTCCTCGGGCGGCATCGGCGCATCATGGCCGCGGGGGTGCCCGGACGGTAGGGCAGGACCGACCCCCTGGACCGGTATTGCACCAGACGCGCCCGGTTTGGCGGGCGCCGTGGCGCGGGGAAAATCCCGTCGGATGCGCGCCGCCGGCCCCGACGTCGACTACGGCGCCCTGTTCGCGGCTGCCTCGACGCCATCCCTCCTCCTCACGCCGGATCTCGTCATCCGCGACGTCAACCCGGCCCACCTCCAGATGACGGGGCGCCGGCGGGACGAGGTCGTCGGGCGCGACATCTTCGAGGCATTCCCCGCCAACCCCGCCGATCCCTCCGCGGACGGCGTCATGAGCTTCCGCGCGTCGCTGGCACGCGTGGCGGTCACCGGCCGGGCGGAGTCGCTCGGCGTCATCCGCTACGACATCGCCCCGTCGGGGGCGGCGGGCGAGGAGTTCGAGGCCCGCTACTGGCGTCCGATCAACACCCCCGTGCTCGCTCCGGACGGCTCGGTCCGGTACATCCTCCACACGTCCGAGGACGTGACGGCCACCGAGCGGGCGCAGGACGAGCTCGCCCGCAGCCAGGAGCGCTTCCGGGCGCTGGTCGAGCACGCCTCCGACCTCATCCTCGTCCTGGGCCCCGACCGGCGGGTCACGTACATGAGCCCCGGGGCCGCCGAGTCCCGGGGCCTGGAGCGCCGCCGCCACGAGCTGCGTTGGGGTGACCTCACCCATCCCGAGGACAAGGCGCTGTCGCTGGGCCTCTTCGCCCGCGTGCGCGCCGCCCCGGCCGGTGAGACGCTGCGCGAGCAGTTCCGGCTCGCCGACGACGGCCGCGGGGTGCGCTGGATCGACGTGCACGCCACGAACCACCTCGATCACCCGGCCATCGGCGGCATCGTCATCAACGCGCGCGACATCACGGAGCAGCGCCGGGCGGAGCAGCTCCTGGTCGAGCAGGCCGTGCGCGACCCGCTGACCGGCCTGCCCAACCGCCGCTGGTTCCTCGACGCGCTCGCCCGCGCCACCGCGCGGGCCGCCCGCTCGGGGCGCCCCGTCGGCGTGCTGCTGGCCGACGTCGACGACTTCAAGCTCGTCAACGACACGCTCGGCCACGCCGCGGGCGACCGGCTGCTCGTGGAGCTGGCGCGGCGGGTGTCCGAGGCGCTGCGGCCGAGCGACACGGTCGCCCGACTCGGGGGGGACGAGTTCGTCGTGCTGGCGGAGGACCTCGAGCACGCCCGCCACGGGGCCGCGGTGGCCGAGCGGATCGCCCAGGCCGCGTCAGGCCACTACGACGTGGGTGCCTCGCTGCGCCCCCGGATCGCGCTCTCCATGGGCGTGAGCACGTCGCGGGGCGAGGTGGATCCCGACGCGCTGCTGTCGCACGCCGACGCCGCGCTGTACGAGGCCAAACGCCGCGGCCGCAACCGGATCCAGGTCTTCTCCTCCACCCTGCGCCA
>CADCWC010000023.1 GCA_902806305.1 uncultured Thermoleophilia bacterium
GCCCGAGGTGATGGCGCAGATGTCGGAGCCCGCCGTCTCGGCGTAGCCGTTCGTCCCGAGGACCTTCGCCTCGTAGCCGACCACGGGCCCCGCCTCGTTGAGGTCGAGCGCCTTGCCCTGCGGCAGCCCCTCGACGATGTCGACGAGGACCACGTCGGCGTAGTCGCGCTGGGCGAGCAGCTGCGCGGTCGTCGCGCCGACGTTCCCCGCGCCCACCACGGTGATCTTCCTTCGGGCCATCTCAGGCTCCCATCTCGGCGATGACCGCGTCGGCGTAGGCGGCCGTGCCGACGGCCGACGGGTCGTTGCGGTCGTCCTTCAGGTCGTACGTGACGCGGTCGCCCTCCGCGATGACGGCGGCGATCGCGGCCTCCAACCGGTCGGCGGCCTCCCGCTCGCCCAGGTGGCGGAGCATCATCACGCCCGAGAGCATCATCGCGGTCGGGTTGGCCTTGTCCTGCCCGGCGTACTTCGGCGCCGAGCCGTGCACCGGCTCGAAGAGCGCGTTCCGGCCCCCGTGGTTGGCCCCGGGGGCGATGCCGAGGCCGCCGGTCAGCCCCGCGCAGAGGTCGGAGACGATGTCGCCGTACAGGTTCGGCAGCACGAGCACGTCGTAGAGCTCGGGCTTCTGGACGAGCTGCATGCACATGTTGTCCACGATCCGGTCCTCGAACTCGATGTCCGAGTTCTCCGCCGCCACCTCCTGCGCGACGCGCAGGTACAGGCCGTCGGTGTGCTTCATGATGTTCGCCTTGTGCACGGCCGTGACCTTGCGGCGCCCCTGCGCACGCGCGATGTCGAAGGCGAACTGCACGATCCGCCGCGAGCCGGTGACGGAGATGGGCTTGATCGACAGGCCGGAGTCGGGCCGGATCGGCTTGCCGAGACGCCGCGTGAGGTCCTCGATCATCGACGCCGTCTCGGGCGCGCCCTGCTCGAACTCGAGGCCGGAGTAGATGTCCTCGGAGTTCTCGCGGATCACGATCAGGTCGATGTCCTCGAAAGGCGAGCGGACGCCGCGGTAGGACTTGCACGGGCGGACCTGGCCGTAGAGCTCGAGCTCCTGCCGGAGCGCGACGTTCACGGACCGGAAGCCCGACCCGACGGGGGTCGTGATCGGGCCCTTGATGGCCACGCCGGTCTCCCGGATCGAGTCGAGGACCCGGGGCGGGAGCGGGTTGCCGCCGTTCTGGTCCATCACGTCCGCGCCTGCGGTCTGGACGTCCCAGCTGAACTCGACGCCCGTGGCCTCGAGCACGCGGCGGGTCGCCTCGGCGATCTCGGGGCCGATCCCGTCGCCCGGGATGAAGGTCACGCGGTAGGGCACGAACACGCCTTTCTCTCTGCGCGGGCTCACAGCGTCCCGCGGCGGAACGGCCAGGATTGTCGCCGATGCGGTCGGCCCGGCGGTCGGGGGACACCGCTCGCCCGGCGCGGTCGCACGCTCGACCGGTGGCGCGCCGGCTGCGCGGCGCGTCCGGGGTTCCGCGCCGTGGCCACGGGTATGCTCCAGCCCGGGGTGCAAGGTGCGTGGCCCGGCCACGCGGACAGTCGGTTCCTTGGAGGGCTCTTACGTGATCCGTCACGATGTGGTGGTCGTCGGTGCGGGGTGCGCCGGGATGCGCGCCGCCATCGAGGCCAAGCGCGCGGGCGTCGACGTGGCGGTCGTCTCCAAGCTGCACCCGACGCGCTCGCACTCGGGCGCGGCCGAGGGCGGCATCAACGCGGCGCTCGGCAACGCGACCGAGGACTCGCCCGAGAGCCACACCTTCGACACGGTCAAGGGCTCGGACTACCTGGGCGACCAGGACGCGATCGCCGTCATGTGCCACGAGGCGCCCGGCGACATCTACGAGCTCGAGCACATGGGCGCGATCTTCACGCGCGGCACCGACGGCCGCCTGGCCCAGCGGCCCTTCGGCGCCGCGGGCGCGCCGCGCACCGTCTACTCGGCCGACATCACGGGGCACGTGCTGATCCATGTGCTCTACGAGCAGCTCCTGAAGCACGACGTGACGGTCTACGAGGAGTTCTTCGCCACGCAGCTCGTCGTCGACGGCGGGCGCTGCGCGGGCGTGCTGGCCTGGGACATCGTCCGCGGCGGACTGCACGCCATCGAGGCCAAGCACACGATCCTGGCCACGGGTGGCATGGGGCGCATGTACTACGGCACGACGAACGCCTACGCCTGCACGGCGGACGGCATGAGCCTCGCCTGGCGCGCGGGCGTGCCGCTCAAGGACATGGAGTTCATGCAGTTCCACCCGACGACGCTGAAGTCGAACGGCGTGCTGATCACGGAGGGCTGCCGCGGCGAGGGCGGCTACCTGCGCAACGCAGACGGCGAGCGCTTCATGGCGAGCCCGGCGCCGAACGCGATGGAGCTCGCCTCCCGCGACGTCGTCTCCCGCGCCGAGTGGGTCGAGATCGCCGAGGGCCGCGGCGTCGACGGCTGCGTGCTCCTCGACCTGACCCACCTCGGCGCCAAGAAGATCAAGTCGCGCCTCCCCGGCTCGCGCGAGCTCGCGATCGACTACGCGGGCGTCGACCCGATCGACGAGCCGATCCCGGTCCGGCCGGGCGCCCACTACCAGATGGGCGGCGTCGACGTCGACATCTGGGGCGAGACGATCGTGCCCGGCCTGTTCGCCGCGGGCGAGGTCGCCTGCGTCTCCGTGCACGGGGCGAACCGCCTCGGCGGCAACTCGCTGATGGAGACCATCACCTTCGGCCGCCGGGCGGGCCAGGCCGCCGCCGAGCGGGCCCGCGAGGAGGTCGACGTGCACGCGCGGATCGACCGCGCCGCCGTCCGCGACGAGGAGCGCCGGCTGGAGGGCATCCTCACCTCCACGGAGGGCGAGCGCCCCTGGGAGATCCGGGACGAGCTCGCGCGCACGATGTACGACAAGGCGGGCGTGTTCCGCACCGAGTCGGCGCTCCTCGAGTGCCGCGAGAAGGTGGCCGAGCTGCGCGAGCGGGCGCGGCGCCTGCGCATCGACGACAAGGGCACGCGCTTCAACACCGACCTGATGAGCGCGCTCGAGCTCCACTCGCTGCTCGAGGGCGCCGACTGCCTCGTGACCGGGGCTCTGGCCCGGCAGGAGAGCCGCGGCGCCCACTCGCGGCTCGACTACACGGAGCGCGACGACGAGCGGTGGATGAAGCACACGCTGACGTGGTACGACCGCGGCGAGGTGCGGCTCGACTACAAGCCCGTGACCGTGACCAAGTACCAGCCTCTCGTCCGGAGCTACTGACACCGCATGGCGACGATCGACAACGAGCACCTCACCACCCTCAAGGGGGCGTACGACGTCCAGCTGATGGAGGTGAGCCTGCGGGTCCAGCGCTTCGGCGGCGAGGAGGACTCGCGGCGCCGCTACGAGACGTACACGGTCGAGGTGCCGACCACGGCCACGCTGCTCGACTGCCTGGACGCGGTCAAGGACAAGCACGACGGCTCGCTCGCCTACCGCAAGTCCTGCCGGATGGCCGTCTGCGGCTCGTGCGGCATGCGGCTCGACGGCGGCGCGGTCCTGGCCTGCAAGGTGCCGATGCGCCCCTACGTCGACGCGGGCCACGTCGTGACGGTCGCGCCGATGGGCAACCTGCCCGTCGTCAAGGACCTCGTCGTCGACATGCAGCCGTTCTGGCACAAGGTCCGGGCCGTCAAGCCGTGGCTCGACACGAGCGACGAGGCGCCGCCGCAGACGGAGTGGCGCGTCGCGCCGGAGCAGCAGGAGGCGATCTCCAAGGAGTCGCTCTGCATCATGTGCGGCTGCTGCGTCTCGGAGTGCAACTCGATGGAGGCGGATCCCGACTTCCTCGGGCCCGCGGCGCTCGCCAAGGCGTACCGCTTCGTCGGTGACGTGCGCGACCTCGACACGCGCGATCGGCTCCGCGACCTGAACGGCGCGCACGGCATCTGGGACTGCACGCGCTGCTACTTCTGCAACCAGCGCTGCCCGAAGGGCGTCGACCCGCGGGACGCGATCGCGAAGCTCGGCGCCGAGACCTTCCGCGAGGGGTTGCACGACGGCATCCAGACCCTGATGACGGACGAGGGCGCCCGGCACGCCAAGGTCTTCATCGAGTCGACGTACAAGGGCGGCTACCTGCGCGAGACCGAGCTCGTGCCGAAGACGATCGGGCCGCTCGGCGCGCTGAAGGAGATCCCGTTCGCCCTGCAGCTGGCGCGCGCGGGCAAGGTCCCGAACCCGCTGATGCCGCACAAGGCGAAGGACAACGCCGAGGTCAAGCGTCTCTGGAAGCTGCTCGAGCAGCAGACGCCGCGGCACCAGGAGCGCGCCCTGCGGCCCGAGGACGTCACCACCGCCAAGGGAGTCTGAGTCACCCGTGCAGGAGCGCTACGCCTACTACCCCGGCTGCCTGGCCAGCCTGTCCCAGAAGGAGCTCGACTCCTCGACGCGCGCCATCTCGGCGAAGCTCGAGATCGAGCTGATCGACATGCCCTCGGTCACGTGCTGCGGCGCCGGCGACATCCACGAGGCCAAGCCCGACTACTACCTCCACCTGTCGGCGCGGATCCTGGCCCAGGCGGAGCGGACCGGCGCCGAGGTGCTCCTGACCATCTGCAACGTCTGCTGCCTGAACCTGCGGCAGGCCAACAAGAAGCTGCAGTCCGACCCGGCCGAGCTCGCGCGCGTCAACGACAACCTGATGCAGGTCGACATCCCGACGTACTCGGGCGGCGTCGAGGTCCGGCACCTGCTCTGGGAGGTGTCCGCGGGCGACGGCTTCGAGCGCTTCCGCTCCGTGGCGGTCAGGAGCCTCGAGGGACTGCGCGTGGCGCCGTTCTACGGCTGCCAGATCCTGCGTCCCGCGAAGCTCCTCGGCTTCGAGGACCCGGATCGCCCGGAGTCGCTCGAGCGGCTGATCACCGCCTGCGGCGCCGAGCCGATCGACTACCCGGCCAAGGTCAAGTGCTGCGGCTTCCCGATCGTCCTGGCGCGGGAGGACGTGGCGCTGGGCGAGCTCGTGCAGCCGCTGCAGGAGGCCACCGACGCGGGCGCCGACGTCATGGTCACGCCGTGCCCGCTCTGCCACCTCTCGCTCGACGCGTGGCAGCAGAAGGCCGCGAACCTGGCCGGTCGACCGTTCCAGATGCCGATCCTCCACCTGGCGCAGCTGCTCGGGGCGGCGGCCGGCGTGGAGGCCGACACGCTCCGCTTCCGGCGCCACGTGACGCGGCTCTCCGAGGACGTCAAGGACAAGCTCCGGCTCTACGACCCCGTCGCGCGGGTCTGAACGCCCCGCCGATGCATCCGTCGGCCCGTCGGGTCCAGGCGGCGCTCGAGGCGGGCGGCGTCGGGGCGCGCGTGATCGAGACGGGCGAGACGGCCCGCACGGCCGCCGACGCGGCGGCCACGCTCGGGACGACGGTGGGCTGCATCGTCAAGAGCCTCGTCTTCATGGCGGGCGACGAGCCCGTGCTCGTGCTGACGTCCGGGACGAACCGCGTCGACGTCGGCAAGGTCGCGTCGGTCCTCGGCGTGGACGGGGTGCGACGCGCCACGGCCGCCGAGGTGCGCGAGGCGACGGGCCACCCCGTCGGCGGCGTGGCCCCGCTCGGCCACCCGCGGCCGCTCCGGGTCCTGTGCGACGCGGACCTGCTGCGCCACGACGAGGTCTGGGCCGCGGCCGGCACGCCGGACACCGTCTTCCCCGTCCCCCCGGACGAGCTGGTGCGGATCACGGGCGCGACGGTGGCTGACGTGGCGGAGTAGCGAGTCGGGCGCCCGGCCGCGGCCGGACGCCCGACGAGCCGCCATCGCCGCTCAGCCGACGGTGCCGAGGCCCGAGCCGACGAGTGCCTTCGTCCGGGCGGACCACACCACCACCAGGTAGCGGTGGCCCTTGGCGAGCCGCGCGGCCGAGGCGGTCAGCGACAGTCGCGGCGTGGCGACGGGCCTGGCCGCGATCACGACCTTGCCGAGCTGCGGCGTGCCGTCGGGACCGCAGGTGCGTCGAGGAGACCTGGACGCGAGGTAGACCCCCGACGACCCATCGGCCTGGTGCCGTGCTGCTGACGCGCCTCGCGGCCACGGGTGGCCGGGTCGGGCGGCGGCGATGCCGTCGGATCTGCCACGATCGTCCGAGCCGTGGACGTCCCGCGTCCGACCGCCTCGCCCGTCGCCTCGTCCGAGGCCGTCTCCCGGCGCATGTCGGTCGCCCGTCGCCGCGACACCGGGCCGGAGCGGGCGCTCCGCTCCGAGCTGCATCGGCTCGGCCTGCGCTTCCGGCTCCACCGCCGGCTGGCCGGGCTCCGACGGGAGGCCGACGTCGTGTTCGGCCCGGCCCGGGTGGCGGTCTTCATCGACGGCTGCTTCTGGCACGGCTGTCCCCAGCACGCCACATGGCCGAAGGCGAACGCCGACTTCTGGCGCACGAAGATCGAGACGAATCGACGCCGGGACGCCGACACGGACGAGCGGCTCGCCGGGGCCGGCTGGGAGGTCGTGCGGATCTGGGAGCACGAGGACCCGGCCGAGGCCGCGCGGCTGATCGCCGCCCGAGTCCGCGCCCGACGGGGCGTCTGAGCCGCGGCGGACGCGGGCTGAGCCGTCACAGGCGGAGGTCGCGCGCGAGGCGCTCCGCCTCGTCCACCCACCGCGCGCACAGCGCCAGCCCGGCCGCCCGCGCCGCGTAACGGACGCCGGGATCGACCGTGTCGCCGTGCCCGTAGTCGCGGTGCTCGTCCGCGCTCGCGTGCTCGAGGCAGAACGCGGTCAGCCAGTCGTACTTCACGGCCGATGCGCAGACGCCGAGCCGCACCAGCCTCGCGTCGCCTCGCCACCCGGCGTCCGCGAGGCCTCGGAGGTAGGCACGCGTGAGCGACGCGTCGAGGTCGTCGAGCTGCTCGTGCGGCAGCAGCATGTCGAACACGGAGTCGGGGACGAGGTTGCCGACGTCCTCCCCCAGCGCGCCGTCGCCGACGAAGGCCCAGTCGACCAGCACGACCTCTCCGCCGGGCCGAAGGAGGAGGTTGTTCGGCCACACGTCGAGATGACACACCGTGCGGGGCAGCCGCTCCATCAGGTCGAGCAGCCACGCCCTCCGCTCGTGGAGACGGACCAGGCCGCGGCGGACGGACGCGTCCATGTGCGCGCGCACGAGCGGTTGCGCCCACGCCCGGTCGTCGCCGAGCAGCGCCCAGCGCGCGGGCCGCGACGTGCTGTAGGTGCGCAGGAATCGCCGGCTGAGCCACGGCTCGTCCGGAAGGTCGCGGCGACCCTGCGACCGGCCCAGAGCCTCGGTCGCGACCTCGAGGTCGCGGATCCCCAGCGCCGCACCGTGCCGGCCCTCGACGTGCTCGAGCCGCAGCTCCACGTCGCCCTCGCGCGACGTCGTCACGCCGACCAGGTGGGGTGCGCGGAGTCCGAGCCGCTCGGGGAGGCACGACTGGTAAACGTGCGCCTCGCGTCGCCAATAGTTCCAGTGCCGCGGGTCGTCGGACGCCGCCCAGTGCTCGGGTGCCTCCCGCCGCCGCGTCAGCACCTTGCGCACCGTGTCGCCCTCCCGCCAGACGCCGGCGGTCACCCCGTTCAGCGGGTTGTGCGTGAGCGGCGTGGCGGCCATCGGAGCACGATACGCGGCACGTCGATCCGGGTTGTGGGCCGTCGACGCCCGCGGTCAGGCCGAGCGTTTGTCGGCCTGGGGTGACGGCACGTTGACCGCGTCGCCGTCCTGGAGGGCGCGCACGTCGCGGTGTCCGGCCTGACGGAGCCGGTCGCCGAGCGCCCGCTTCGGCTCGTCCGAACCGTGCACCAGCAGCACGGGTACGTCACGGTCAGCGGGGGCGACCGCCCGCACGAGCTCCTCCTGGGAGGCGTGGTCGGGCGAGGGCGTCCACTGCCATCGACAGTGGATCGTCGTGGTCTGGATCTGCCCGTCCTCGCCGACCACCTCGAGCGTGTCGCCGCGCTTGCGCCCGCGGGCGTTGAGCCCCGAGTAGCCGGTGAAGAAGACGCCGCACTCCCGATGCTGGGCCGCCGCGAAGGCGAGTCGGCCGGAGCGCCGCTCGAGCGCGGACGCGCCGCCGACGATCACGTAGCCAGGTTCGGACATCAGCTCGTCGGCGTCGAAGTCGGGGCCGATCGGGCGCACGTCGGGGTAGCGGACGGGGGCGAGCCAGCCGTCGCGGTCGCCCGCGCGATAGCGCTCGAGCACGCGACGCGCGAGCGGCGTCATGTAGACCGGCGCCTCGGGGAGCGCGCCGGTCGAGAACGCCTCGGCGAGCAGCGCGGCGAGCTCCTGGGCGCGACCGATGTTCGTGGCCGGGAAGACGGCGCAGCCGCCGCCGGTGACGACGGCCTCGACCTCGCGCAGCAGCGCGCCCTCGTAGTCGGCGCGCGACGGGCGCCGGTCGCCGAGCGTCGACTCGAGCAGGACGGCGTGCGCGCCCGCCACCGGCAGCGGGTCGTCCGGGCGGAGCGTCCGCAGCCCCGTGCCGCCGAGGTCGCCCGAGTAGACGATCGTCAGGCCGTCCACGTAGCGCAGCCGCACGGCGCACGACCCGAGGCAGTGGGCCACGCGGTGCAGCGTCAGCTCGATCGCCCCGTCCAGGATCCGGTAGGTCTCGCCCGGGTCGCGGACCAGGATGCGGTCGCCGGGGATGTACGTCTCGGCGGCGTTCGCCTGGTACATCGCGAGCAGCTTCGTGGCCTTGGAGCAGTAGACCCGCACGGCCGGCTGGGCGCGCAGCAGGTCCGGGATCGCGCCCATGTGGTCCCCGTGGGCGTGCGACAGGATCACCGCGTCGACGCCGGGCGGGATCGCCGCGCCGCGGCCCGACGAGCCGATGCCGCAGTCGAGCAGCACCCGCCTGCCCCCGTGCTCCACGAGGTAGGCCGAGGCGCCGATGCCGCCGCCGCCGATGACCGTGATGCGCGCCGCGACGGGGCGCACCTCGATCCGGGGCACGACCGCCTCGGGTGCGAGCTCCACCGCCGCCGCGACCGCGACGGCGGTCGGCGCCGTGGCCCGCTGGCCGGCCGCCTTGGCGGCGGCCGAGAGCGGCAGCTCGGAGGTCGTGATCGGCGGCGTCGGCGGTGACGTGACCGGCAGCGGCACGGCCGCCGGGACGACGTCGGCGGGCGGTGCCGCGGTCCGCACGCGCGCCCAGCGGGCGATCGCCGAGGCGGCCTCGAGCAGCTCCGCGTCCCCGGCGGCAGGCTGATCGAGCCGCTCCAGCGTGGCTGCGGCCACGGCCCGCGCTGCGCGGAGCAGGTCCTCGGGCGTCGGCTCGGCGCCGCGCGCGCGTTGCGCCGCCGCCACGACGGCCACCGTCTCGGCCCGCGCCGCCTCCGCCTCCGCGCGCGCGGCGGCGAGCTGCTCGCCGAGCGCCTCCACCTCGCGTCGCACGCCCGCCGCCTCGTCCCGAGCCGCACCCGCCTCGACGCGGGCGGCATCGGCACGGCGCTCGGCCGCGTCGCGGCCCTCGTGCAGCTCGAGCAGCACCGCCCCGGTCGGGCCTGCCTCGATCTGGTCGTGCAGCTCGGAGATCTGGTGCAACGCCTTGTCACGCGCCGAGGTCAGGTCGCTCCGCGTGTCCTGGTGGGCCTGGCGCTCGTCGCGGAGCTTGCGGTCCTTCTCGAGCAGCTTCTCGCGGGTGCGCTGGAGCTCGAGCGCCAGCCGCTCCCGCTCGCGCTGGCTGCGATCGAGCTCATCCCGCAACGCGTCGAGATCCTCGCTGCCCTCCGTGCCCGGCTCGAACACCTCCTGCTCGGCGACGGGCTCGAGGCTCTCGTCGCTCACGAGCCGCATCGCCACGGGCTTGGCCAGCGTCATCGAGGCCCCGGAGCGGAGGAGCGTCAGGGCGACGCGCGGGACGCCGTAGCGGCCGACGAGATCGTCGACGGGCTCGTGCAGCTCGTTGCCGGGCACGGCCCCCCCGGCGTGCTCGAGCAGGCGGTCGACGCCGTGCGGCCAGACGAGCGGTGTGCGGCGGGCGTCGCGCGCGAAGCTCTCGTCGCGGATGAGTGCGCCGATGCGCTCCAGGACCTCGTCCGGGACCCACGCAGGCGCCTTCCGCATGACGGGAGTGCCTCTGCGCCTGGTCCTCTGGGCCATCCCCGAAGGGTATTGCATCGGACCGCCGTGACCGGACGGGCCTCGCGCCGTTTCCGCGGGGCCGCATGGGCTACCGTGCCGCCCGAGAATCCGGCGCGAGGAGCAGGACGTGGGGATGAAGGGCACGATCGCGAGAAAGGTGGGCGGTGTGGCCGCCGACCGCGCGCTCGACGAACTGGCCGACCGCCTCGCGGGCGCCACGCGCACCACGATCGAGCACGTCGTGCGCACCCGCGGGCCGGCGATCGCGGCCGACGCCGACCTGTTCCGCCTGAAGCACCCCGAGCTGGACGGGGCGCCGCTCGACCGCGCCTACATCCGCGAACGCGCGCGGCGGCTGGGGGGCACGGGGCTCGTGACCGGCCTGCCGAGTGTCGTTCCGGCGGTCGGCACGGCCGTCGAGATCGCCGCCGCCGCGGCCGATGCGGCGGCGCTCACCTACGGGCAGGTCTCGCTGATCCTCGGGCTCGCGCACCTCCACGGCCGGGACGTCACCGATCGCGAGGCGCGGCGGCTCGACGTGCTGATGGTGCTCGGCCTGGACGCCGGGATCGTCTCACGGGAGGAGACCGTGCTGAAGGCGGAGGGGCACGACATCCCCCTCGCGTCCCTGAGCCGCAAGGACCTGCCGGACGCGGTCGTCGGTCGCCTGAACCGGTCGGTGGGCGAGCGGGTCGTGCATCGCATCGCGAACCGGCGCGCCCGGTCGCTGCTCGCCCGCCTGCTCCCGTTCGGTCTCGGCGTGGTCGTCGCCGGGACCACCGACTACCGGGCCGCGTCGTCGGTCGGCAGGGCGGCACAGACGTACTTCGACTGGATCGAGAACGCGCGCGTCGACGTGCCCTCCGCCGTCAAGTAGGCACACGACCGCCGGTCTGCGCGCCGTGGCGGGCGCTACCGTCGGCTCGTGCGCCTCCGCCGCCTCCTCATTCCCGTCGTGCTCGTCGTCCTCGCCGTCGTGGCGGGGCGCGTGGCAGCAGGCACGGTCCTCTCGCCGACGCCCTCCGGCGACCCGCTCGCGGGCCGGGTCGACCGTGTGGTCGACGGCGACACGCTCCGCGTCGACCTGCCGGGTGACGATCGCACCGTCCGGGTGATCGGCGTCGACACGCCCGAGGTCGCCCGCGACGGTCGGCCGGGGGCCTGCTACGGCGACGAGGCGCGCGCGTTCACCCGGAGCCTGCTCGACGACCGACAGGTGCGTCTGACCCTCGGCGCCGAGCCGATCGACCGCTTCGGCCGCACGCTGGCCGCCGTTCGCCTGCTCGACGGGCCGGGGGCGGGTCGCGACCTGGCCCTCGCGCTGGCGCGCGGCGGCTACGCGCGCCCGCTCGCCATCGCCCCGAACGCCGCCAACGCGCCCGCGGTGGCCCAGGCCGTGGGCGAGGCCCGGCGCG
>CADCWC010000024.1 GCA_902806305.1 uncultured Thermoleophilia bacterium
GAGCAGCCGCTCGGCATCGCCGAGGAGTGCCGCGAGCAGGGCCGCGAGCGCGTCGACCTGGTGCGGACGCAGCTCGAGCCCGCCCGCGAGGTGCGGCTTCGGGTCGGACAGCACCCGTTGCAGGCCGAGCGGCAGGGCATAGGCGCGGCGCCACTCGGGGGACGGCGCGGGGCGGCCGGCCTCGATCTCGGCCAGCGCCTCCTCGAACGCCGTGTGCCAGAGCGTGCCGTCGGCGAGCTGCACCGCCGGGTCCTCGCCCGGCGGCACGATCAGCTCGCCCGCCCACCTCTCGACCGTCGCGAGCCGGTCGTCGTCGACCGGATGCTCCGTGGTGGCGGCGGAAACTTCAACGTCGCGCAATCGCGCTGGTCCCTTCGCTGATCGACCGCGTGTCGGACGGGCGTCCCACAGGTGGGAACGCGCGTGCCGCGGCCTGCAACACCGGCGTGCGCGGGGCGCCCGTCCGGCGACCCCGTGGCACCGACCGCCGCATTGGGGCGGTCACGTACAGAAGCGTAGCGCACGCCTCGCCCGTCGCCCAACGGAGGCTAGGCAGGCGGCGCGGGAGCACCCGCTGCAAGAACCACCCGCACGGCCTCGGCCGGGTCGTCCGTGAGCGTGATCAGACCCATCTCGACCTCGTCGACGCGCCCCGCGGCGACGGCGTCGGCCCGGAGCCACTCGAGCAGCCCCTGCCAGGACGGCGTGCCCATCAGGATCAGCGGGAAGCGACGCACCTTGCCCGTCTGGATCAGCGTCAGCGCCTCGAAGAGCTCGTCGAGCGTCCCGAAGCCACCCGGGAAGACCACGAACGCGGAGGCGTACTTGACGAACATGGTCTTCCGGACGAAGAAGTAGCGGAAGTCGATCGAGACGTCGAGGTAGGCGTTCGGGCGTTGCTCGTGCGGCAGCTCGATGTTGCAGCCGACGGACAGCCCGCGCTCGTCCTTGGCGCCGCGATTCGCGGCCTCCATCAGCCCGGGGCCGCCGCCGGTGAGCACGGCGAGGCCGGCGCGCGCCAGCTGGCGCCCCGTCTCGCGGGCGAGCGCGTAGTCCGGGTGGTCCTCGGGAGTCCGGGCCGACCCGAAGACGGTGACGGCCGGGCCGATGCGCGCCATCGCGTCGAACCCGTCCACGAACTCGCTGAGGATGCGCAGCGCGCGCCAGGGGTCCGAGTGCAGGAAGTCGTCGCCGGTCGAGGGCTCGAGCAGGCCCGCGTCGGCATGCCCGAAACGGGCCCGCGCCGCCTCGCTCCGCGCCTCGACGCGTCCTGAGCGCACCCGCCGGTCCTCGTCCATGCAGTCCTCCTTGGTACGCTCTTCGCCGGCTGCCGATCCGCCCGGTCGCCGATCCGCCGTTCCGCCCGTCGAATCATGAGGGGATTCCGGGGAGCGAACCGACGTTCAGGAGATCCATGGAGTTCGCGTTCTCGGGCACCGTCCCTCCGGAGTTGGAGCCGTTCGCGTCCGGTCTCGACGCGGCGCTCGAAGCGCGGGGGTACCGTCGCTCGGAGACTCCCGGCGAGGCTCGCCTCGTCCTGAACTTCGTCGACCCGGACGCGCCGCGGCCCTTTCGGAGGCAGCGCAAGTCGACGTTCGTGGCCTCGTTCTGGCCTGCCACGAGCATGCCGGTCGACTTCGTGCGCCGGGGCTATCCGATCCTCGTCCGGGCGCTCTCGAACCTGTCGGTGTGCGTCGTGCCGGGTGAGGCGGCCAGGTTCCTGACCCTCGAGCAGGGCAACTACGCCGTGGCGTGGGGCGTCGACGGCGACTTCTACGACCGGGTCGTCGACCGGCTCGCACCGCTCGCCGAGTCGACGCTCGTGGTCGACAACATCTTCACGGCCGACCTGGAGCCCGAGCTCTGGGCCGGCGACGAGACGACGGCGGCGATCCGTCGGGCGGGTGAGCGCCTCGACGCGCTCGACCTGCTCCCGGCGCCGTTCCCGATCGACGAGATCCTGCCGCCCCGTGACCTCGCCCACGTCCGTCGGCTGTACTCCCTGGGCGGACTCTCCTACGGCAACATCTCGGCCCGTCACGACGCCGAGCGCTTCTGGATGAGCGCGTCCGGGGTCGACAAGGCGCACCTCGAGCAGGTCGGCCGGGACATCCTGCTCGTCACGGGGTACGACCCCGAACGGCAGGCCATGCGCGTCTCGGTCCCGCCCGGGCTCGAGCCGCGCCGCGTCTCCGTGGACGCGATCGAGCACTGGCGGATCTACCGGGAGCATCCGGAGGTCGGCGCGATCGTCCACGTCCACGCCTGGGTGGCGGGCGCCGCGGCCACGGAGATCAACTACCCGTGCGGGACGGCGGAGCTCGCCGACGCCGTCGCGGACCTGGTCCGGCGCGCCGACGACCCGGGCCGCGCGGTCATCGGCCTGAAGAACCACGGGCTGACGATCACGGGACCGGACCTGGACGAGATCTTCGAGCGCGTCGGCCCGCACATCCTGCGCCAGGTGCCGATGAGCTGACCGCCGCGGGCCTCCGCCGGTGATCCTGGCCTGTCCCCGCTGCCACCGCCCGCTCGAACGCGCCGACGGGCGGCTCGCCTGTCCGGACGGGCACCACTACGACGTCGCCCGCGAGGGCTACGTGCACCTGCTCCGCCCGGGCGTGCGGGTCGCAGGCGCCGACACGGCCGAGATGCTGGCCGCGCGCCGCTCGTTCCTCGACCTCGGCCACTACGCGCCGCTCGCCGTCGAGCTCGCGGCGCTCATGGCCGCACACGGGCCGGCCGTCGCCCGGCCCGAGGTGCTCGACGCGGGCTGCGGGGAGGGCTACCACCTGCGGCGGCTCGGACAGGTGCTCGCCGAGGAGTCCGGCGTCGTGACGGCGCGCACGGGCGTCGACCTGGCCCGCGACGCGGTCCGCCGGGCGGCGCGGCGTGACCCGGAGGCGACGTTCGCGGTCGGCACGGTGCACGGCCTCCCGGTGCGCTCCGACGTCGTCGACGTGGCGCTCAGCGTCTTCGCGCACCGCTCGTTCCCGGAGTTCGCCCGCGTGCTGCGGCCCGACGGCCTGCTGCTCGTGGTCACGCCCGGCCGTGGCCACCTGCGGCAGCTCCGTCGCCTGCTCGGACGCGGAGAGCCGAACGGCTCCGAGCG
>CADCWC010000025.1 GCA_902806305.1 uncultured Thermoleophilia bacterium
ACACATTCGGACCATCGAGGACCCGGATCTCGATCACGCGCACGGTCCCGGCAGGATAGCAAGCGGCCGCGCCGATAGACTGCCGCCGATGCGCGACTCGCCTGACGTTCTTTCTGAGCCGGGGCTGCTCGAACCCGCCGTGTCGGCGGCGGAGCTGGAGGCGCTGCAGTCGGCGGTCGCCGCGTCGCTGCCTGCCTACCTCGGCGATCTCGAGCGGCTCGTCAACATTGACTGCGGCTCGTACACGAAGGCCGGCGTCGACGAGGTCGGGCGGTGGACGGCGGAGGAGCTCCGACGCCGGGGCGCGACGGTCGAGATGCGGCCGCACGACTCGCTGGGTGACACGGTCATCGCGCGGTGGGAGCGCGAGAACACGGCCGGCCGCGGGCCGCGCGTGCTGCTGATCGGGCACATGGACACGGTCTTCGACTCGGGTACGGCGGCCGCGCGAGCGTTCCGGATCGAGGACGGGGTCGCGACCGGGCCCGGTGTGACCGACATGAAGTCGGGCCTGCTCGCCGGGATCTACGCCGTGGAGGCCATCAGCGCCATCGCCGGCGAGCTTCCATTCGACCGGCTCGTGTTCATCGCGAACCCGGACGAGGAGATCGGCTCACCGAGCTCGACGCCGCACATCCGGGAAGCGGCCGCCGAGGCCGACGTGTGCCTCGTCCTCGAGTGCGCTCGCGCCAACGGCGACATCGTCAGCTCGCGCAAGGGCATCCTCGACACGGCGATCGAGATCACCGGGCGTGCCGCGCACGCGGGCGTCGAGCCCGAGAAGGGCCGGAGCGCCATCCTCGCCGCGGCCGACCTCGTCACCCGGCTGCACCGCCTGAACGGCCGCTGGCCCGGCGTGACCGTCAACGTCGGCCTGATCGACGGCGGCACCCGGCCGAACGTCGTCGCGGAGGCGTGCCGGCTGGAGGTCGACGTCCGCGCGACGACCAGCGCGAATCTCGAGGCCGCCGAAGCGGCGATCGCCGAGCTCGCGACGGCGCTCGTCGTCCCAGACACGACCGCAACCCTCGTGCCGATGGCGCGCTGGAACCCGATGGAGAAGCTCGAGCGCTCGGGGCGCCTGGTCGCCCTGGCACAGTCCCTCGCAAGCGGGCTCGGCTTCACGCTGGCAGATGCGGCAACCGGTGGCGCGTCCGACGCCAACACGACGTCTGGCATGGGGGTCCCGACCCTCGACGGTCTCGGCCCGATCGGTGGCAACGACCACTCGCCGGCCGAGTACCTGGAGGTCGGCTCGATCGTGCCGCGCACGACGCTGCTGGCGGGACTGCTTCTCGCGATCGCACGCGACCCGGAGGTCCGGGCGTGGCGGGACAGGACGTAGGCGAGCGCCGGCGGGTCTCGTCGGGCGGTCGCTGGGAGGCGTCGGCCGGGTACAGCCGGGCGATCGCCGTCGGCGACAGCTGCTGGGTCGCCGGAACGACCGACGCGGGACCCGACGGCCGCTCGCGCCACCCTGGCGATGCCGCTGCCCAGGCAGACGCGTGCTGGGAGATCGTCCGGCGCGCGCTCGAGGAGGCGGGGTTCGTGCTCGAGGATGTGGTTCGAACCCGGATGTACGTCGTGCGCGCCGATGACGCCGAGGCCGTCGCCGAAGTCCACGGCCGCGTCTTCGGCGACGTGCGGCCCGCGGCAACCCTCGTCCAGGTCGCCGGGCTGATGGAGCCGTCGCTCCTCGTCGAGGTCGAGGCGGAGGCGCGTCGCCGCTAGCCGGTTGCCACCCGGGTCACGGCCACGAGCCCGACGGCGACGACGATCCCCGCCAGCAGGTTCTTGCGCCACACGACGATGCCGAGGCACGCGAGCACGCCGAGCCATTCGATCCCGACATGGAAGAGCGGGCGACGCGAGCCGTCCGCCGCGAGCTCGACGACGACCATCGTGTTGACCGCGGCGAGCGCGGCGAGGACGGCCGGCCCGACGAGGCGGAGGTAGGCGAGCGCCGGGGCGGGGAGTCGCGCGAACGTTCCGACGAGCAGCGGGAAGGCGCGAGCCGGATACGTCACGAGCGCCATCAGGACGGCCAGCGGGACCAGGTCCGTCATCGTGACCGCTCCGGCTCAGGGGGCAGCCCCGGCGGCTCGCGGTCGACGAGGCCCGGCGGTTCTTCCGGCGGGATCCCGAGGGGCATCGGATCGCCCGGGTACCGCCCGCTCATCCCGGCCCCCGGCATGGCGAGGGCGACGAGGGGGCCGCCGAGACCGCCGGCGATGACGCCGATCGCCGGATCCCAGGCAAGCGACACCGCGACGCCGACGACCGCGCCGACGAGCGCCGCGACCAGCTCCCGCCGCCCGGCGACGAGGCCGACGGCGAGTCCGACAATCGCGGCCGGGAACACGACGTCCAGCCCGAACCGCGACGGATCCGGGATGGCGCCACCGATGACGACACCCGCGACCGTCGCCAGGTTCCATGGGATCCAGGTGGTGGCGATCGCCGCGAACCAGTAGCCCCACCGGTCCGCGTGACCGACGCGGCGGAAGTGCGCGATCGACAGGGCGAACGCCTCGTCCGTGAGCAGGTGCGCCATGACGGCTCGCTCGGGCCGCGGTCGGTCGGCCAGCCACGGAGCGAGGGCCGCCGAGTACAGCAGATGGCGGGCGTTCAGGAACGCGGTCAGCAGGACGATCGCGAGCCACGAGAAGCCCCCGGCGACGAAGCCCAGCGCGGCAAACTGGGCTGCGCCCGCGAACACGATGACGCTCATCGCGGTCGCCTCGATGGGCGAGAAGCCGACGGTCCGGGCAGTGAGCCCGTAGACGAATCCGAAGCCGAGGGCTGACGCGACGATTCCGAGCCCGTCGACGACGAGGCGGCGCCGGGCCTCCGCGACGCTGGGCGCGGTCATCCGGGCAGGACGATCGGCCGCCTCAGCGCAGGAACGTCTTGGCGCAGGTCCCGTCGCACACCACGTAGAGGGCGTGCTTGTCCTGGGCGTACCCCGCGGCATGGAGCAACCCTGGGCAGCCCTTCGTCGGGCACTTCCAGACCCACCACCGCTCGTTCTCGTCGAGTGGCGTCGCGTCGCCGCGGATCGTGTCGGCGAGTCCCTCGCGCTCCGTCACCAGCCGGTTGGAGG
>CADCWC010000026.1 GCA_902806305.1 uncultured Thermoleophilia bacterium
GGACCGATCGGGCAGGCGAAGGGCAGCGGCTCGTCGCCGGTCCGGTCGAGGCGGGCGATCGGCCGCCGGTCGGCGTAGGCGGCGCTGCTCGCGCAGTCCTCGCCGGCGCCCGGGTCGCAGACGGCGCCCATGATCGCGTTGCGCGAGGAGAAGTCCCACCACACGACGTGCAGGCGCCCGTCCGGGCCGACGGCGGGATCGGCGTAGATGACGGAGCCGTTGGCCGCCGAGCCGTCGGCGGCGGCGGTCACCCGCGCGGGCTGTGACCAGTTGTCGGCGTTGTCGCAGCGCTCGGCCGCCGAGGCCCCGCCGACCCGGGTGTCGCAGAACGAGACGACGATCGTGTTGCCGGTCGTCCGCGAGTCGTTCCACGCGACGTAGAGGCGGCCGTGGGTGGGCGAGCGCGGCTCGTCGTCGATGGTCATCATCGGCTTGTCGGACAAGGCGTCGGCCGGGAAGCCGGCCGGCAGCGGGAGGCCGACGCTCAGGGGCTGGAACTCGTCGTCGCCGGGCGCGATCCGGTTGATCGCGATCCGGCTCGGCACCGTGGCGCTCTCGCCGAAGGTCAGCGTTCCGTACCAGAGGTTGCCGAGCTCGTCGGCGGCCGAGATCGGGTCGCAGCAGGGGTCCTGGACCTCCGGATTCGCCTCGCCGGGCGCGTCGGTGCTGCGGGGGAAGACCAGACGCTTGAAGCTGTCGCCACCGTCGTTGGAGACCCAGCCGGCGTAGGCCGCGTCGGTGCCGGTGGAGTTCGCGCCGACGAGAATGCGGTCCGAGTCGCCGGGTGCGACGGTCACGAAGGTCTCCGAGTCCGCGCCCGGGCGGTTGGTCGCGTTGGCCTCCCCGCCCGCGAGCGCCTGCGCGCGCGACCAGCTCGGCGGCGGCATCAACCGGCCCTCGGCCTCGTCCGGCTCGGCCTCGCGGGCGGGCGGCAGGAACTGCACCGCGAGGCGCCCGGCCTCCAGGGTGGCGCCGCTCGCCGACCGCCAGCGATAGGCGATCGAGTAGGTCCCCGCGGGGATCCCCACGTCCTGGACGGAGACGGCCGCGGTGTCGCCCGCATCACCGCCCGGCAGCGAGAGCGTCGCGCGTCGCCCGGCGCGCGCGAAGCGCCCCTCCGGCGCCAGGCCGCCGACGCGCTCGGCCGGCTCGGCGTAGGGCAGGCCGCTCTCGGCCCGCCGGGTCCACAGCCCGGGGAAGGTCACCTCGAGCCGCTCGCCGGCCGAGGCGCGGGTCAGCTCGACGGAGACGAGGATCTTCTGGCCGGAGAGCGAGGCGACGGTCTGCGTGGGATCGACCGTGACCCGCGCACCGGGAACGCTCGCGGATCCGCGGGGGATCGCCGGCCGCCCGAGCTCCTCGCGCGTCCGCTCGAGCGCGGCCTCGCGGGGCGCCGCCGGGCCCTGAGCGGCGGTAGCCGCGGCGGGCGACGCGAGCAGCAGAAGGAGCGCGGCGACCAGCCGGCGGATCAGCGGCACGCCTCGACCGTACAACGGGGCGTGGCTCTCAGTTCTTCATGAACTTCGGCAGGTTGTCGACGACGTCGCCGACGGGGCCCACCGCGTCCCGGATCTGCTCGAGCTTGGGATGCAGCTCGCGGACGGCGTTGGAGACCTCCTCGAGCAGCGGCTCGAGGCCGTCCGTGGCCGCCTTGACGTCCTCGAGCTTGCCGGCCAGCGGCTCGGCGGCCTCGCGGACCGCGGAGATCTCGGCGATCGGCTTGGCCTCCTCGACGAGCTCGGCCATGCGGCCGTCGAGCGTCTCCATGCGCCCGTCGAGCGGCTCGACCGCGTCGCGGACCGCGGAGATCTCCTTGATCGGCTGCACCTCGTCGATGAGCACGCGCATCCGGCCGTCGAGGGGCTCGACGGCCTCGCGCACCTCTCCGAGCTGGGAGATCGGCGCGATCTCCTCGCGCAGACGCTCCATCTGCCCGTTGAGCGGCTCGACCGCCTGGCGCATGGCCGGCAGCTCCTGGATCGGGGCCATCTCGTCCTGGAGCTTCTCGACCCCTTCCCGCGTGGCCCGCAGCTCGGACTCGAAGCGCTCGATGATGCCGTCGACGCGCTGCTCGAGCTCGGGCAGCCGCCGGGCCACCTCGGCGAGGGCGTTGAGATCCTCCAGGGCGCGGAGGACGAGCTTGGGCGGGATGAGGAGTTGTCCGAAGATGGACCGAGATTTCCCCTCCCCGCCCGCTCTCAACCGTTGCGGGCGCGACCGGGCGCGCCGACGCGCCAAGTCACGGAACCCCTACAGGTTCAGCACCGCGTAGCGGAAGTTCGTCGGGCCCGGGTCGACCACGGCCGCGGTGTGGTTGCAGGCGAGCACCGCGAAGGTCTCGTCGTTCTCGCCGAGCTCGGAGGTCACCTGGACGCCGTCGTCGAAGACCGCGGGCGGCGTGATGGCGACCACGTCGTCGTTGAAGCGGACCTCGCCGGGCGGGTTGAAGGTCTCGCGGGCGCAGCCCCCGGCGGGAATCGGGCCGAAGTCGAGCCTCGCCTCCCCGAAGGCGGAGGTCACGTCGCGGGCGAAGAGCGAGCCGTCGGCGACCTTCGCGGAGTCGATCGCGTTCTCGCCGATCTTCGTGATCCCCACGGAGCCGTTGGCGATCTTCTCGCTGGTCACCGCGCCCGTCGCGAGCGACGGGGTGTTGACGGCGCTGGTGCGCAGCTTGGCCGCCGAGACGGTCCCGTTGCGGGGCGTGCCGAGCCGTCGCCGGGCGGCCGCCGAGAGGTCCGAGTTCGACACGGTGCCGTTGCGGATCTTGGCACCCGTGACGGAGTTGTTCTTGAGGCGGCTGCCGGAGATCGACTTCGCCGCGCGCTGGGCGGCCGCCGGCCCGTCGAGGGCGATGAAGAGCGCGAGCAGCGCGATGGCCAGGGCCGGGGACGGACGGCGCAACGGGGGACCTCCCTGAAAGGGGTCGAATGGTCGAGCCACGATCGTACGGCCCGTCGAGCGCGGACGCGCCAGCACGGAAACCTTCGGCGTCGCGCGCCGTTGCAGCTCCCATGACCGGCCGACCCCTCGCCGCGGTCCTCGCCGCGGGCGCGGTCCTCCTCACCCCGCCCGCCGCCCACGGCGCGACCGTCAGCTCG
>CADCWC010000027.1 GCA_902806305.1 uncultured Thermoleophilia bacterium
TCGAAGTGGCGGGTCTTGTGGCCGCTGGGCGACTCCTCGGTGTTGCCGTGCATCGGGTCGCACTGCCAGACGACGCGGTGGCCGGTGCGGGTGACCGCCTCGATGATCGGGGGCAACAACTCGCGGACGGCGTCGCTGCCCATGCGTGCGACGAGCGTCACGCGCCCATCCACGCGCTGGGGATCCACCCGCGAGACGAGCTCGACCGCCTCCTCGGGGGAGGTCGACGGCCCCAGCTTGATCCCGATCGGGTTCGCGAGCAGCGCGGCGAGCGCGACGTGGGCGCCGTCGAGCTGCCGCGTCCGGTCCCCGATCCACAGCTGGTGGGCGCTCAGCAGGAACAGGCGGTCCTCGTCGAGCCGCAGCAGCGCCCGCTCGTAGTCGAGCACGAGCATCTCGTGGCTCGCGTACAGCTCGACGGTGCGCAGGGAGCTGTCGTCCACGCCGCACGCCGACATGAAGCGCAGGCTGCGGTCGATCTCGCCCGAGACCCGCTCGTAGCGCTCGCCGGCGTTCGACGCGCGGACGAAGTCCATGTTCCACTCGTGCAGCCGGTGAAGATCGGCCAGGCCGGCGCTCGTGATCGCGCGGGTCAGGTTCATCGCGGCGGCCGCATTGGCATATGCGCGCACGAGCCGGCCGGGATCGGGCCGGCGGGCGTGCGGCGTCGCCTCGACCGCGTTGACCATGTCGCCGCGGTAGGACGGCAGCCCGGCCGCGTCGGTGTCCGACGAGCGCGGCTTGGCGTACTGGCCCGCGATGCGCCCGACCTTCACCACGGGCATCGACGTGCCGTAGGTCAGGACGACCGCCATCTGCAGCAGGGTGCGGATCGTCCCGCGCAGGTGCGGCTCGGTGTTGTCGACGAAGGTCTCCGCGCAGTCGCCGCCCTGCAGGAGGAACGCCTCGCCGCGGGCGACCTCGCCGAGCCGCTTCTGGAGCCGGTCGACCTCGGTCGGAACGGTGATGGGGGGCACGCTCTCGAGCAGCGTGCGGGTCTGCCTGACGTACTCGGGGTCGGGCCAGGCCGGCTGCTGGGCCGCCGGCCGGGCGAGGGCGTCGTGGAGCGCCGCCGCCAGCGCAGGGGGCAGCGGAGGGAGCTCCGGAAGCGCATCCACGGGGACGTCGACGGTCCAGTTCACCCTCCGTACGCTAGACCGCGACGGGCGAAGGTCGGCGCCCGGCGTGTCGCGGCAACGGCCCGGCGCCGCTCTCGACGCCGGGCGGCGCGATCAGTTCCCCGCGGCCTCGGTCCTCGAGGGGCCGGTGTAGCCCTCGGAGTGCAGGACGAAGAGCTCGCAGGAAAGCCCTTCGCGCTCGGTGTCGATGCCGCTGATGAACGACCGGACCTTGCGCCCGGTGAAGCTCTCGACGGGCCTGCAGAACTCATTGACCGTCGCGTACTGGAAGAACATGCGCGTGTCGCGCAGGCGCTGGTGCTCGCCCATCCGGACGAGGTTGCGCTCGGCGGGGCTGAGCGTGTCCTCGAGCAGCACGACGAGCGTGTCGGCCCCTGCCCAGTGGGTGCGCGCCTTCGTCGGACCGCGCCCGAACTGCTCCTTGTAGAGCCGGACCATCTCGTCGGAGATGGACGCGAGCATGCTGGCCTGCGGCGCTGTTCCTTCGTTGTTCTCGTGAGCGTCGAACGTGCCCATGGGGTGGTGCCCTCCTCGTTGGAGCGGCTCGAAAGGCGAACCTGCGCCGCACGACGCAGCAGGGGGACACCCGACGGACTGCAGATGGAAGAGCCACTGGACCCATCACGGACCGAGGCTCCCAGTCTCCGCTCGCCCCTGGTCGGCGCGGGCGTCGAGAAGAAGAAGAGGATCCAGACCAACCTCGACGGCCTGTGACGGACCCAGTCGGCCCTTGTCGTAGAGCGTACCGCCCACCGCCTCGCGCGGGGAAAACGTGTCAGGCGACGCGTGGGGGCCTCGGGAGCTCGAGCGGAGGGGACGCCCGGCTACCGGAGGCCGGTGCCGCCGCTGCGGACGTACGCCAGCACGGCGTGCACGCGGCGGTGCTCCGTGCTCGCCGGCGCGATGCCCAGCTTGCGGAAGATCGCGGTGACGTGCTTCTCCACGGCGGCCTCGCTGACGGTGAGCGCCTCGGCGATGCCGATGTTCGACTTGCCCTCGGCCATCACCCTGAGCACGGCGCGCTCGCGGGGGGTGAGCGCGTCGAGCGGGTCGCCCGGGCGGCGGCGTCCGAGCATCCGGCCGACGACCTCGGCATCGAGGGCGCTGCCGCCCGCCGCCACCCGCTGGATGGCGTCCACGAACGCCGACACGTCACCGACGCGCTCCTTGAGGAGGTAGCCGACGCCCTCCGCGCGGTCGCCGATGAGGTCCAGCGCGTACGACGCCTCGGAGAACTGGGACAGGACGAGGACGCCAGTGCCCGGTAGGCGGCGGCGCAGCTCCATCGCGGCGACGAGCCCGTCGTCCTCGCGCCGCGGCGGCATCTGGACGTCGACGATCGCGACGTCGGGCCGGTGCGCGAGCCCCTTGCGCAGCAGGTCCTCGGCGTCGCCGGCCTGCGCGACGACGTCGAGCCCGGCGTCGCCGAGCAGGCGCGCGAGCCCCTCGCGCAGCAGCACGTCGTCCTCACCGATCACCACGCGCAGTGGCGGCGCCACGCGGCGGAGCCTATCGGCGCCCGTGGCCGGTCAGGTGCCGTCCATGAGTTCGCGCAGCTCGGGGCCGGGCAGCTCGTCCTTCGGGACGAACCCGCTCGCGCCCACGCGCTCGGCGGCGGGCCCGTTCGCCGCGTCGGAGTCCGTCGAGATGAGCACGACCCGGGGATGCCAGGCCAGCGCGGTGAGCCGCTCGGCCAGGGCGAAGCCGTCCCCGTCGGGCAGCTGGATGTCGGCGAGCACCGTGTCCGGCCGCAGCTCGTCCGCCCGGGCGACCGCCTCCTCGACGCTGCCCGCCTCCCCGAGGACGACGTGCCCCCAGGACGTCAGGACGCGGGTGGCGAGGTCGCGGAAGGAGGCGTCGTCATCGACGACGAGCACCGTGCGGGACATCCGCCGATCGTCGCAGCCGGAAGGGGGTTCAGGGGTAGGGCCAGCCCTAGGCGAGAGTCGGGCCAG
>CADCWC010000028.1 GCA_902806305.1 uncultured Thermoleophilia bacterium
GGACGGGACGCTGGTCGATATCGTCGGCGCGCGCCTCCGGGGGCTGGATGTCACGACCCGGAACGTCGTCGTTGCCGTCGCGCTCGCCGGCCGCGCCGTGGACGAGCGTCTGATTGCCGCCGCCGTCGAGCTGCCGCTCGACGCCGTGCGGTCCGCCGTCCGCGAAGCGATCGAGCGTCACGTTCTCCGCGAGGAGCCGTCGGGCGCGGTCGGACTGCGGCATGGGCTCCTCCGCGACGTCGCGGCCGGGCAGCTGCTGGTGGGCGAGCGCCGGGACGTGCACGAACGGCTGGCGCGCGCGTTGACCGAGCAGCCGCGGCTCCGCGATCCGGGGCCGGCGGCCGCCGCCGCCGAGCTCGCCCACCACTGGGGCGCTGCCGGTCGGATCCCCGAGGCCTACGCCGCCGCGACCGAGGCGGCCCGGGCAGCCGAGGCGGTCTACGCGCACGCCGACGCGCACCGGGAGTACGGATGGGCGATCGAGCTCGAGCGCGACCTGCCCGATGACCTGCGTCCGTCGCTCGAGGAGCGGCTGGAGCTCCGGCGGCGTGCCGCCGAGACCGCGGATCTTGCCGGAGAGCTCGAGCGGGCGATCGAGCTCACCACAGAGGCGCTCGATCTCGCGGACCAATCGGGTGACCCGGTTGCCGCCGGTCTTCTCCACGCCCGCCTCGGGTACCTGCGCTGGGCGACCGGCGATGCCGCCGCGGGGCTCGACGAGCACCGGACGGCCGTGGCAATCGTCCCGGCCGAGCCCGCCACGGCGGCACGTGCCCGCGTCCTCGGCGGCCTGGCCGGGAGCCTCATGGGTCCCGGCGGCTACCCCGAGTCGATGGATCTCGCGCGGGCCGCGATCGAGTGCGCGCGTGCGGCGGCGGCAACCGCGGAGGAGGCACGCGCACGGAACGTCCTCGGCCTCGACCTCGTGGCACTCGGCGAGCACGCGGCGGGCATCGAGGAGCTGCGACGGTCGCGGGACCTGGCCGCTGCAGCCCCCGCAGACCTCACGATCGTCGCTCACTACAACCTGGGCCTCGCGCTCGCCGAGGCGGGGCTCCTCGACGAGGCGCTCGAGGAGGCCCACGCCGGCCGTGCGCTCGCTCGACGATCCGGCCTCGAACGCCGGTTCGGCTTCGACCTCGCAGCCCTCGCCGGCGACGCTCTGCTCCGGCTCGGGCGGTGGGCCGAGGCAGAAGCAGTGACGGACGAGGCGCTGCGGCTCGACCGAGAACGCCGGGCGTCGCCCTTCCTCCTGGCTGTTCGCGGCCGGCTCGAGGCGCTTCGGGGCGACGTTGCGGCGGCACGGGGTCATCTCGCAAGAGCGCGCGAGCTTGGCGCGGGCGAGGACCCGGATCTCGACGCGTACGTCAGTCGCGGCGAGGCGGAGGCGGCGCTGGCAGCCGGTCAGCGGGAGGAGGCGCTCGCGTCGGTCGACGCGGGGCTCGGCCGACCCTCGGAATCGCATGCGCCCTCGATCCGGGTGTCGCTCCTCGCGCTGGGGGCTCGCGCGCTCGCAGACGTCGCCGAGACCCGTGATGCGAACAACCGGCCGCTGTCGGACGTGGCTCTGCGCCAGCGCCTCGAGAGCGAGGTCGCGCGCATCGATCGCGGTCGGATGCCACCTGCCACCGCGCTCCTGCTCGACCTCGCCGATGCGGAGCTCGCGCGCGCCACTGCCTCATCGCCCACGAGGTGGGAACAGCTGGCGAATCGATTCGATGAGGTCGGCGACCGGTACCTCGGTGCGTGGGCTCGCGTCCGCGCCGCGGAGGCTGAGCTGCGCGCGTCGGGAACGCGCGGCGACGCCGGCCGCTACCTCCGGCCGGCCGCCACGACCGCGTCGGACCTTGGCGCGGGACCGCTCGAGCGCGAGATCGCGGGTCTCGCCCGGCGTGCCCGGATCTCGCTGGAAGGCGCCGTCCCCGACGGAGGCGCGCCCTCGCGGGAAGTGACGTCGGCCGGAGCACCACCGTCCGCGACGCCCCCCGCGGATGGGACGCCTGGAACCGAGGCCCTTCGGCGAGCTGGGCTGTCGGCGCGCGAGATCGAGGTGCTCCGGCTCGTGGCCGCCGGCCGGACGAACGGGGAGATCGCGGAGCGGCTGTTCATCGCCCGCAAGACCGCGGGTGTCCACGTGACCCACATCCTCGACAAGCTGGACGTCGCGAACCGGGTCGAGGCAGCGATGGTGGCGGCCCGCCTCGGGCTCGAGCCCGAGGCGGACGACTGACGCTCAGCTCGCCTGGTCGCGGGGCACCGTACGGATCGTCGTGACCTGGACCGGGACGACTCCGTCCTTACGCCGCACTCCGACGTAGATCTCGTCGACCTTTCGCCCGTCCTCCGTCAACCCTCGGATGCACTCCGCGAGCGTGCCCTTGTCGTGGGCCACCTCGCACAGCTGGACCTCGATGATCCGGACGTTTCGATAGCCCGCGTCCTCGAGCATCTGCGCACACGCCGCCGTCTGATCCTCGTGCTCCACGGCGAACACGAATTCTCCGCCGGCCTCGATCGCGTCGCCGGAGGCAAGCTCGAGGTTGTAGCCGTTCGACGCGAGCAGCTCCAGTAGCTCGAGCAGCGCCCCTTCGCGCACCTCCAGCGGATCGACCTCGATCGGCACCGCCGCCATCGCCCCGGTTCCGTCCCTCAGGCCCGACTTTCCGAGGCTGGTGCGAATCTGCTGATGCATCGAACACCTCCGGCGGCACGCCGCGCCCCGTGGTCCCGGGTGTTCGCGGCGCCGTCAGCATCGTACGGACCCGGGCAAGGGGTCCGGTGGCATGCCGGTCAGGAATCCGAACGGCCGGGCCCGCGCGCCCCCCCGACGCTGGTACCCGGCCGTTCGACCGATCGCGGAGCCTGACGGAGGAGACGTCAGGCGGCCGCGCCGGCGGAGCTGCCCCGAAGCCCGAAGCCGAGCCTGAGGCGGAGGAGATTGCGGCGAAGGCGACCACTCCACTTGACCGCGCCATCGGGGCGGTGCTGGGCGGAAACGGCGGCCCGGGCGCGTCGCTCGCGCTCGGCGTCCTGGAGCCGCTCGCTCATCTTCACGGCGGTCAGGTGCTGCGAGAAGGTGGGGTGCAT
>CADCWC010000029.1 GCA_902806305.1 uncultured Thermoleophilia bacterium
CAGATCTCCGCGGCCCGCGCGGCGGCGTCGCGCGCGCCGAGGCGCTTCCAGCGCTCGAAGTTCTCCGTGGAGCTCAGGTGCGGACGGTAGAAGCAGTCGCGGAAGCGCTCCAGGGTGTGAGCCGCGCCGAGGTAGTGGCCGCCGTGGCCGACCTCGAGGTGCGCCTCGAAGGCCATCGACGCCTCGTCGATCTCGAGAGGGGCGAACTCGCGTTGCAGGATCTTGAGCGCCTCGAGGTCGAGCACGACCTTCTCGAAGCACGACACGAGCCCCGACTCCAGCCAGCCGGCGGCGTGCATCACGAGGTTCGCGCCCGCCATGAAGGCGGGCAGCATCGTGTTCATCGACTCCATCGCCGCCTGTGCGTCGACCGTCTGGCTGGAGGTCAGGCCGCCACCCCCCGCGCGCCAGGGAAGCCCGTAGTGGCGCGCCAGCTGGCCGGTGACGAACAGGCCGAGCGCCGACTCCGGGCCGCCGAAGCCCGGCGAGCCGGACTGCATGTCGGTGGTGGACAGGAACGAGCCGAGGATCGCCGGGGTCCCGGGTCGCACGAGCTGCGTGAGCGCGATGCCCGCGAACGCCTCGGCGGTCTGCTGCACGATCGCCGCCGGGATCGAGACCGGGGCCATGGCGCCCATCAGGAGGAACGGGGTGACGATCGCGGGCTGCCCGGCCCGGGCCAGCTCGATCATCCCGCCGAGCATCCGCTCGTCGTAGCGGAGCGGCGAGTTGACGTTGATGATCCCGGCCAGCACGGGGGACCGCTCGATCGCCTCGCGCCCTCCGTGCAGGATCTCGGCCATCCGGATCGAGTCGCGCGTGTTCTCCGCCGACGTCACCGACGCGAAGTACGGCCGGTCGGTGAGCGTGATCATGGCGAGCTGCATGTCCAGGTGACGCGAGTCGAGCGGCACGTCGTTCGGCTCGCAGATGACGCCGCCCGGCGTGTCGAGCTCGTCGCTGCGCTGCACGAGCATCAGCAGCCGCTCGTAGTCGTGCATCGTGCCCTCGCGGCGCACGTCACCCTCGCGCACGAACGGCGGCCCGTAGACCGCCGAGAAGACCATCGAGTCGCCGCCGATCGTCACGGTCCGCGCCGGATCGCGCCCGACGAGCTCGAACTGCTGCGGCACCGTCCGGAGCTGCTCGAGCACCCAGTCCGGGTCCGGGAAGACGATGCTGCCCTCGACGCGCTGGCCTGCGGCGCGGAACAGGTCGAGCGCCTCGGGCAGGTCGAACTCCACGCCGATCTCGGTCAACAGCCGCCGCCAGCCGCGCTCCAACGTCGCCATGGCCTCCGGGGAGAGGACCTCGTGACGTTGCATGGTGTTGACGAACATGAAGCTCCCGTGACGGGGTGGACGAGCGCCGACAGTACCGCCCCACCACCGCGGCGCGCAAGGCGGCGACCGTCCGCAGCGGCGGGTCGACAGGCGCCCCACCGCCCACCGTCACGACGGCGCGGCAGGCGCGTCAGAACGGCGGGTCGACCAGGTAGATCTGCTGCGGGTCCGTCCAGGCCAGCGTCTCGGAGCTCGCCAGGGTGCCGGACGCCGTGTCGAGGACGACCTCGAGGAGCCGCTCGCCGACGGTCTCGACGGCCGCACCGTCGTCGAGCACCGCGCCGCTGTAGAAGTCGAGCTGGTCGACGAGCCGCGTCCCGGTCTCCGCGTTGGCGGACGCCCAGAGCAGCGGCGCGATCAGGCTGCTTGCGCGGTCGAGCAGGTCGGAGAAGGCGATGCCGAGCTGGTAGAGGTTGAGCGTCGCGCCGGCCGCGCAGAGACCGAGCGGGAGCGAGAGCGATCCCATCCAGCTGTCCACGAACCACAGCCCGGGCCCGCGCGGCTGCTCGGCGTAGTCGAGCACGCCCGCGAGCGGCGCCGTGCCGGCCTTGCCGATCGCGCCGTGTGACTTCTGGACGAGCGTGGTGAGGCCGCCTACGCGGTTGGCCGGGATCGGGTTGACGTCGGCGATCGGCTCCCGCAGCGTGGCCTCGAGCGCCTCGTGGCGCGCCGTCACGGCGAGCAGCCGGGTGGCCACCTCGGGGTCGACGGCCCGCTCCGCGAGCAGGTGTTCCGCGCCGAGGATCTCCGTCGTCTCACCGAACAGCCCGATGCCCCCCGCCTCGATGACGCGGTCGAAGACGTGGCCGACGACCGGGTTCCCCGCCGCGCCGGAGGTGACGTCGGAGTTGCCGCACTTCACGCCCAGGACGAGGTCGCCGAGCGTGGCCGGCTCGCGCCGCAGCCGCGATGCGTCCCGGACGAGGGCGCGCGCGGCCCGCACCCCGGCCTCCAGCTGACCGAAGCTCCCGCCGTGCGTCGACGGGTCGACGAGCTCCACGGGCTTGCCGGTGGCGGCGATCCGCTCGGTCAGCGCGGCCGGGTCGAGCTCCGGGTAGTCGCGCGTCGGGTCGGCGCCCCAGACGACCGTCCCGTGGACGTTCGGGTTCGCGGCCAGGCCGACCAGCGTCCGGGCGATGGTCTCCCGGTCCCGCGTCGTGCGGCCGTAGCCGCGGTCGGCCGTCGTCACCGTCGTCACGCCGGGGACGTACTCCGCGATCCGGGCGGGCACGTGGCCGCCGGGCACCACGAGCACGTGGTTGCGCGTGCCGACGCGGCCGTCGGGGCGGCGGAAGCCGTGCCAGGTGTCCCGCCCGTCTGCCATGGCGCGTGGCAGGATATCGGGATGGGTGGAGCCCGAGCACTCGTCGAAGGCGACTGGGTCGAGGCGCGGCTCCACGACGTCGCCGTCCGGGTGCTGGACGTCCGGGGAGCGGTTCAGATCACGTCGGAGGGCGGTCGCGAGACCGTGCGCTACGTGGCCGACCACGAGGCGTACGCGACCGGCCACCTGCCGGGCGCCGTGTTCGTCGACTGGACCCGGGACATCGTCGATCCTGACGATCCCGTGCCCGTCCAGGTCGCGCCCCCCGACCGCTTCGCCCGCTGGGCCGGAACGGCGGGCATCGGACCCGACACCACGGTCGTGGTCTACGACGGCCCCGGCGGCATGATCGCCACGCGGCTCTGGTGGGCGCTGACCTACCACGGCCACGAGGACGTCCGCGTGCTGGACGGCGG
>CADCWC010000030.1 GCA_902806305.1 uncultured Thermoleophilia bacterium
GACCGTCGAGCCGCTCCGGCCCGACCTCGTGGCGGGCATCGAGAACCTCGGGATCAGGACGATCGACCTGGACGGGAATCGGTACGACGGCCAGCGTGGGCTCTTCTTCGCGACGGACGTCATCAACGTCGGTCGCGGGCCGCTCGAGATCCGCAGCACGCCGACCGTGTGCGAGTCGCCCGACGGGACGGGGCGCGTGGCCACGCAGCGCGTCTTCCGTGATCGGGACGGCAACGGCATCTTCGGTCGTCCCGCGGACGAGTCGGGGTCGGCGAGCAGCGTGATCGGCTGCATCGCCTACCACGCCGCCCACCGCCATCAGCACTTCCAGGACTTCGGCGTGTACCGACTGTTCCGGTACGAGCTCCGGGACGGCGAGTATCGCCGCGGCGACCTCGTGGGCGAGTCCGACAAGGTCTCGTACTGCATGATCGACGAGAAGCACTACGACCCGAGCCTGGTGTCGTCGCCTGCGACCGCGTTCTATCCGTACGCCCGCGTCTGCCAGGCCGGCGAGGACTCCTTCATGGGCGTCTCGATCGGTTGGAACGACCAGTACGGGGCGGAGCGACCTGACCAGTTCGTGCCGCTCGGCGGCGTCCCGGACGGCCGGTACTGCCTCGAGGTCAAGACCGACTACCAGAACCTGCTCGAGGAGACGAACGACGGGAACAACGACGCGTCGATGCCGGTGACGATCGAGGGCACCAGCGTCAGCGCGGACACGCCCACGGCGATCCGTCGGTCCCTCTGCTGACGCCCCCGCCGCCCGCGAGGCTCGAGCGCTCCTCGCGGGCGGCGTAGGCGCGGGCCACGGCGCGGAGGTCCGCGGCGAGCCGGCCTGCGGCCTCCGGGTCGGCCCGCCACCCCGGCGGATGCGTGACGCAGCGCGCGATGCGCGGCTGCAGTCGGCCGTACTCCTCGAGGACGTCGGCCGCCTCGAGGAGGCGCCGCACGATGGTCGTCGGGACCGCCATGGCAGCGAGGAGCCTACCGCGATCCCGGCCGGAAAGCGAACGTACGTTCGATCTGAGCTCACGTCCGCGGGCGAGGGCGACCCCTGGCACCCTGCCCGTTGCTGACGACGCGGAGGAGCGGTGAGGCCATGCGCTACCGGAGGATGGAACGGCTCGGCTGGGACGTGTCCGAGATCGGCTTCGGCGCCTGGGGGATCGGCGGCGGCTGGGGGACGCGTGACGACGCCACGGCGCTCGACGCGCTGCGGCGGGCGCTCGACGTGGGCGTCACCTTCGTCGACACGGCGCTCGGCTACGGCGAGGGGCACTCGGAGCAGCTGATCGGCCAGGTGACGCGCGAGCGCGACCGGCCGCCGCTCGTGGCCACGAAGGTCCCGCCGCGGAACCGGACGTGGCCCGCGGCGCCCGGCACGCCGCTCGCGGACGCCTTCCCGCGGGCCCACGTGCTCGAGTGCGCTGCCCGCTCGGCCGCGAACCTGGGCGTCGAGACGATCGACCTCCTCCAGTACCACGTCTGGGACGACGCCTGGGCGGCCGAGCCCGAGTGGGTCGAGACCGTCCAGGAGCTGAAGGAGTCCGGCCGGATCCGGGGCTTCGGCCTCTCGCTCAACGACCACCAGCCCGAGAACGGCCTGGCGGCCCTGGAGACGGGTCTCGTCGACTCGGTCCAGGTGATCTACAACATCTTCGACCAGACGCCGGCCGAGCGCCTGCTGCCGACGTGCCGACGGCTCGGGATCGGCGTGATCGTGCGCGTGGCGCTCGACGAGGGCGGGCTGACCGGCGCGATCCGGGCCGACACCGAGTTCGAGCCCGACGACTGGCGCGCGTCCTACTTCGCGGGCGATCGCCGGCGGCAGGTCGAGGAGCGCGTCGACGCCCTCGGCTTCCTGCTCCACGACGGCGTCGAGACGCTCGCCGAGGCGGCGCTGCGGTACGTCCTCTCGCACGACGCCGTCACCACGGTCATCCCCGGCATGCGCTCACCGGCGCGCGTCGACGCGAACGTCGCCGTGTCCGACGGCCGCGGCCTGCCGCCCGAGGACCTCGAGCGGCTGAAGGAACATGCCTGGCCGCGCAACTTCTACGAGCCCGACCCGGTCGCCTGACCGGCGCACCGTGGTCAGAGCGGAACGCGCACGTCGTGCCCCATCGTCACCGTCAGCTCGTGGTCGATGCGGCTCAGCATCGCCCGCGCCTCCCGGTCGGTCAGGTCGCCCGACGCCACGGCGGTGTCGAGCTGGGCGCGGGCCGTGTCGTGCACCGCGCGGCGCACGCGGGTCGCGTCGACCGTGCCTGAGCGGGTCAGGTCGGCGGGCGCCCGGCCCGCCCGGCGCCGAGACCGCAGCTCGTCGCCGGAGAGCCCGGTGGCGGCGATCGCCGCCGTCTGCAGGGCGATGCCGAGTCCCCACCGGCGGATCGCGGCGGGATCCGAGCCCGGCGGAGGGCGGTCGAGCGAGGGCGGTGTGAGGGTGGGCGCAGGGCGGCGCGGCATGTCGAGCTCCGTGGCGTGGCCGGCGGTGGCGCCGGGTGGTGGAGGGACGGTCCCACGTCGGCCTGAGAGCATCCTGAGAGCGGTGTCACGATCGCGTGACGGCTCCAGTCGGCGTGTGCCTTCGACCGTCGTCCCGTGGCGTCTCGATCCGGGTGCCACCGCCGCGCTCCACGACGAGAAGCTCGCCGCTCCGTCGTCCGCCGACGGCTTGCACGCCCGGCTGCGGCCCGACGGACGCCGAGCCCGCGCAGGGTCAGCCGCCGTCGAGCGGCCGCATCAGGCGCGTCTCCTTCGCCCGCAGGAAGACGCCGGGCTGCGGGTCCATCCCCGCGCGCTCCGGTGAGGCGTAGTAGACCGCCTCGCGCTCCTCCCAGGAGTCCGGTCCGTCGTAGGAGACGACCCAGGCGAACACGCCCTCGTCGTCGTCGCGCCACGCGCCGTCGATCCGGTAGCCGAGCGCCAGGCGTGCGGGCACGACCTGCTCGCGGAAGACGCGGACGAAGGCGTCCATCTGACCGGGGAGGACGGAGTAGACGCGCAGCTGCGACGTGACCGGCACGGCCGACATCCTACGCGGGCCGTCACACCGGCCGGCGCGGCGACCGG
>CADCWC010000031.1 GCA_902806305.1 uncultured Thermoleophilia bacterium
CGTCGGTGCCATGCGTGCGCCCCATCCACTCGCGCAGCGCCGCCGTGACGGCTGCGGGTCGCTCCATCGGGGCCATGTGGCCGCAGTCCTCGAGCACCGTCAGCGTCGATCGGGGGATGGCCGTCGCCATGCGCTGCGAGTTCTCGAGGGGCGTGATCAGGTCCTGACGGCCGCAGAGCACGAGTGTCGGACACGATATGCGCGGCACCGTCGGGCTGCTGTCGGGCCGCGCCATGATGGCCCGCTGGTGGCGCACGAATGCGGCCGCCCCGACCCGGCCCGCCATGTCGTCGAAGACCGTCGTCAGCGACGCGTCCGAGCGCGCGTGCTCGTGGAAGGCGAGGGGGTGGAACTCGCGCACGACGTCGCGGAAGCCGCCGGCCTGCGCCCGGGCGATGAGCAGCTCCCGCCGGGCGGACTGCTCGGGCGAGTCACGACCAGGCTGGGTGTCGAGCAACGCCAGCCGCCGCACCCGCTCCGGCGCCTGCCGCATCACCTCGAGGGCGACGTAGCCCCCCATCGAGTGGCCGACGACCGACAGCATGCCGTCCGCGAGGGCGAGCGCCGCCCGCGCCATGGACGACATCGAGTCGTAGGCCCCGAGGGCGGCCACGCGACACGGGAACGCGTCCGACAACCCCTCGAGCTGCGCCGCCCAGACCGCGCCGTCGCACAGGAGCCCGGGCAGGAGGACGACGGTCTCGCGGTGCGTGTCAGCCATGCCGCGGCCGGCGGCTCTCGTCGGGCGCCTGCCGTCCGGTCGCCGCTATTGCTGGGCCCGCTCCACGCCGAGGTAGCGCCGCACGGCCTCGGCGTCACGGCCCACCGCGACCAGCTCGTAGAGCGGCTTCGGGCTCTTGAGCGTCTTCCGGACCTCGAGCCTGCCGACCGTGATCTCGTGGCGCCGACAGAAGGTCAGGAGCCGGTCACGGTCGATCGAGAGCAGCCGCCACGTCTCCTCCTGCCGCTTGACGTCGAAGGCCGGATAGAACCCCACCCGCCCGTCGAGCGCCTGAGCCAGAGCCTGCGACCAGTCGGCCTGGTAGTCCTCCTCGGTCACCGGTGCAGCCTAGCGGAAGGCTCATCTACAGTCGGGTTCCATGGCGGTGACCGACTTCCAGACGCCCCGTCAGCGCGGGACGCGGCTGCCGTCGGACGTCTTCGACCTGCCCGTCGAGAAGATCCGCGAGGGCTACTACTCGGACGTCTACTTCAACGCCACGAAGCGGACGCTCGAGGAGGACGGCGTGCACCCGCACGTGCTGATGCAGGTCTTCCAGCGCCGGGACGCCGTCCTCGGCGGCATGGACGAGGCGATCGCGATCCTCCGGGAGTGCGCCGGTGCCTACGCCCCCGACGGGTCATGGCGTCCCGCGTGGGAGCAGCTCGCCGTGTCGGCCCTCTACGACGGCGACGACGTGGCCCCGTGGGAGACGGTGCTCACGATCGAGGGCGACTACTCGCTCTTCTGCCACCTCGAGACGACGTTCCTCGGCGGGCTCGCGCGGCGCACCCTCGTGGCCACGAACGTGCGCGAGGTCGTGACGGCCGCGCGCGGCAAGCCGATCATGTACTTCCCGGCGCGCCACGACCACTACCGGGTCCAGACGGGCGACGGCTACGCCGCGCACATCGCGGGCGCGATCGGCGTCTCGACGGACGCCCAGGCCTCCTGGTGGGGCGGCCGCGGGCTCGGCACCGTGCCGCACGGGTTGATCGCGGCCTACGGCGGCGACACGGTGCGGGCCGCCGAGCGCTTCGCCGCCCTGACGGACGACGACGTCAACGTCGTCGTGCTGGTCGACTACGACAACGACTCGGTGACCACCGCCCTCGCCGTGGCGCGTGCGCTCGGCGCGCGCCTCTGGGGCGTGCGGCTCGACACCTCCGGGACGATGGTCGACCGCTCGCTGTGGCCGCAGATGGGCCGCTTCGACCCCCGCGGCGTCAATCCGCAGCTCGTCTGGAACGTCCGGCACGCGCTCGACCGGGCCGGCTTCCGCGACGTCCGCATCGTCGTCTCGGGCGGGTTCACGGCGGCCAAGATCCGGGCCTTCGAGGAGCAGGGCGTGCCCGTCGACTCCTACGGCGTCGGGTCGTCGCTGATCCGTGGCGACAACGACTTCACGGCGGACGTCGTGCTGGTCGACGGCCGGCCGAAGGGCAAGCGCGGGCGCGAGTACGCGCCGAACGACCGGCTCCGGCTCGTCCCCTGATCGACCCGGCGCGGGCGAAGTCCCTCCTTCGGCGGTCGAGGAGAGAGCCCCGTCTGCCGATGGGGGAGCGGTGACGCCCTACGCCTTCAGCCTCGCGACCGCCCTCGACGTCCTCCGGGACGTCCTCCTGACCTGGCTCCCGATCGTGCTGCTCCTCGGCCTCGTCTACCTGATGTGGCGGGTCGTCTCGATGACGCCGCGCAACGCGCCGCGCGACGTGCGGCCCGAGGTCGACACCGGCGTCACGTGGGGCGACATCGCGGGCCTCGACGAGGCGCGCGACGAGCTCATGGAGGTCGTCGCCTCGCTGCGCGAGCCGGAGCGCTTCCGGGCCCTCGGCGCCCGCGTGCCGCGCGGGATCCTGCTCTACGGCCCGCCTGGCACCGGCAAGACGCTGCTCGCGAAGGCGGTCGCGCACGAGTCGGGCGCGACGTTCTACGCCGTCTCGGCGTCCTCGTTCGTGGAGCGCTTCGTCGGCGTCGGCGCCGGCCGCATCCGGAAGCTGTTCGAGTCGGCGCGGAGGCACACGCCCGCGATCGTCTTCATCGACGAGCTCGACGCCGTCGGCGGAAGGCGCAGTGGCACGGCCGACAACCGGGAGCAGGAGCAGACCCTGAACCAGCTGCTCGTCGAGCTGGACGGCTTCGCGTCGGCCGAGGGCCTCGTCGTGATCGCGGCCTCGAACCGCCTCGACGTGCTCGACCCGGCGCTGCTCCGACCCGGCCGCTTCGACCGCCAGGTGCTCGTCGGCCCGCCGGACGTCGGCGGTCGGGGGCAGATCCTGCTCGTGCACACGCGCAACAAGCCGCTCGCCGACGACGTCGACCTGCTCGACCTGGCCCGCCACACCGCCGGGCTGA
>CADCWC010000032.1 GCA_902806305.1 uncultured Thermoleophilia bacterium
TTCGGCCAGGCGCGTGGAGCCCGTCGGGCGCTCGCCGCGGCGGTACTTGCCCGCCAGCCAGCCGCCGCCGAGCGGCGACCAGGGCAGGATCCCGATGTCCTCCTGCTCGCAGACGGGCGCCACCTCCCACTCGATCCCCCGCTGGAGCAGGCTGTACTGCGGCTGCAGGGTCACGGGCAGCGCCTGCGGGCGCTCGCGGCCGAGGAGCATCGTCCGCTGCAGGTGCCAGCCCGCGAAGTTCGAGACCCCGACGTAGTCGATCTTGCCCTCCCGCACGAGATCCTCGTAGGCGTCGAGGGTCTCCTCGATCGGGGTGTTGGGATCCCAGCAGTGCGCCTGGTGCAGGTCGATGCGCTCCACGCCCAGACGCCGCAGGTTGGCCTCCACCGCGCGGCGCAGGTAGCGTCGCGAGAGGCCCGAGGGGGCTCTGTCGCCGACCGGGAAGCGCGCCTTCGTGGCGATGACGAGGTCGTCGTGGCGACCGCGGCGCTTGATCCAGCGCCCGATGATCTCCTCCGAGACGCCCGCGGAATACACGTCCGCGGTGTCGATGAACGTCCCTCCGGCGTCGACGAAGCGGTCGAGGATGGCGTGGGCGTCGGGCTCGTCGGTCTCCGCGCCGAAGGTCATCGTGCCGAGGCACAGCTCGCTGACCATGATCCCTGCGCGGCCGAGGCGTCGTGTCTGCATCACGGCAGCCTGCCCATGCGGGGGGCCCGCCACCCGCGGGCCCTGCTCAGTGCGCCCGCAGCTCGATCTCGGAGACGACGCTGTGCGCCAGGTCCTCGAGCGTCTGCACCTGGTCGCTCGTCCAGTGACGCGGCTCGGAGTCGGTCACGCACAGGGACCCCATCACGTGGCCGTCGGGGCGCGTGATGGGGACGCCGGCGTACGCGACGATGCCCAGATCGGGGATGGCGAGGCTGTCGCGCAGGACGGGATGCTCGCGCAGGTCGTCGACCACGAGCGGCTTCTGGCGCTCGACCACGTGCTGGCAGATGGAGTGCGACAGGGACATCTCGCGCGTCTCGGCCCAGGGCGAGATCGTCAGCCCCGGGGCGCTCTTGAGCAGCTGGCGGTCGGAGTCCACGAGCGTCACGAGCGCCATGGGGGCGTCCAGGAGGCGGGCGGCCAGGCGCGCGAGGCGGTCGAAGTCCTCCTCGGCGGGCGAGTCGAGCAGCCCGGTGGCGCGCAGGCTCGCCAGCCGCTCGGGATCCGTCAGCGCCGGCGAACGGCTGCCCGCCGGGCGCCGGCCCGCCGGCGAGTCGGCGGCGATCCGCGCCAGGCCCGTCGCGGTCTCCTCGTCGCCGCGCTGGCCGGCCAGGTAGGCCACGCGCATGACGGCCGCGTCGCGGATGAGCTGGGCGCTCGACACGCCCTGCCGGCGCGCCTCGCGCTCGAGGAGCTCCCAGACGTCGTCGCTGAACCGGATCGTCGTCGCCCGCATCGCCATGGCGCCCGCGACGGTACCGGAAGCGGTACCGGCTGCCGCCACCACGGCGGTTCGCGGTGCGTTCACGCGCGCACGGGTGGTTGCGCCGGCGACCACCGGTGAGGCACGATGCTGGGGGTGCTCGATGCCCCAACTCTCCCGGCGACGGAGGCGCTGCTCGCCGCGCTGCTCCTCGAATCCGACGACGGGATCGCCACGACGGACGTGCGCGGCACCGTCACGAGCTGGAATCCGGCCGCCGAGCGGCTCTATGGCTACACCGCGCACGAGACGATCGGCCGCTCCTTCGGGATGCTTTTGGTGCCGGAGCGGCCACACGAGCTGCCGTCCATCCTGGCGAGGCTCGCCCGGGGCGAGCGCATCGAACATTATGAGACGATTCGCGTGCGCAAGGACGGCGCGCGGATCGACGTCTCCGTGAGCATCTCGCCGATTCACGATTCGAACGGGCGGGTCATCGGCGCGGCGTCGATCGCCCGGGACGTCACCGCCCGCCGCCGGGCAGAAGAGGAGCGGGTCGAGCTCCTCACCCGCGAGCGGGCGGCCCGCGAGCAGCTCGACGCGATCCTCGGCGGCGTCGCGGACGGCGTCGTCGTGCAGGGCCACGACGGCCGCTTCGTCTTCGCGAACGCCGCCGCCGCTCGCCTGGCCGGGTTCGCGACGGTTGAGGAGTACCTGGGTGCCGATACGTTCGACCTCTCGCGGCGGCTGACCGTCCTGGATGCGGAGGGACGTCAGTTCCCCTACGAGCAGCTTCCGGCTCGCCGGGCGCTGCGCGGCGAGCCGTTCGCCGAGATGGTCGTGCGGTTCAAGCGGGGCGACACCGGCGAGGTGCGCTGGTCGCGCACGCAAGCCCGTGCCATCCACGGCCCGAGCGGAGAGCGCCTGGCGATCAGTATCTTCCACGATATCACCGATGAGGCGCGCTCCGGGGAGCGGCTGCGGTTCCTGGCCGACGCCGGCGCCTCGCTGGCGGGCTCGCTCGACGTTGAAGACACGCTCTCCGCCGTCACCCGAGTGGCCAGCTCGACCCTCGCCGACTGGGCGGTCGTCGTGCTGGTCGGCGAGGACGGGCAGATCGAGCGGACGGCCAGCGCCCACCGCGACCCGGCGCAAGACGCGCTGTTGCGGGAGATCGGCACCCGGTTCCCCCTTCGCCCGGATGACGGGTCGGTCCTTTGGCGGGTCATCGCGCAGACCGAGACGGTCCTGGTCCCCGACGTGACCGACGCCATGCTTGACCGGTCGATCAGAGACCCGGAGCAGCGCGGCCTCGTCGCTCGGCTGGGCATCACGTCGACGATCTATGTCCCGCTGGTGGCGCGCGGCCGGACCCTCGGCGCACTCGGCCTGTACGCCTCCGATGGGCTTCGTCACTTCGACGGCGAGGACCTGGCCATCGCCCAGGAGATTGCCCGTCGCGCGGCCCTCGCGCTGGACAACGCGCGCCTCTACCGGGAAGCGCGCAACGCGGTGGCCGCCCGCGACGAGTTCCTCTCCATCGCCTCCCACGAGCTTCGCACCCCCGTGACCGCCATCAGCGGCCTCGCCCAGCTCCTGCGGCGCGCTCGCCGGCGCGGCACACTCGACGAGGCGCGGCTCGATCGGTCCCTGG
>CADCWC010000033.1 GCA_902806305.1 uncultured Thermoleophilia bacterium
CGAGCGGCGCGACCAGGCGCAGCACCTCGGCGGCGGTCTCGCCGGGCGCCGGCACGACGTCGACGAGCCGCATGCGACCGGTCGTGACGGTGCCGGTCTTGTCGAGCACGATCGTGTCCACGCGGCGCGTCGACTCGAGCACCTCGGGCCCGCGGATGAGGATGCCGAGCTGCGCCCCCCGGCCGGTGCCGACCAGGAGCGCCGTCGGCGTGGCCAGCCCGAGCGCGCAGGGGCACGCGATGATGAGGACGGTCACAGCGGCGCCGACGGCCGTCGAGGCGCCCGCTCCCGTGCCGAGCCAGAAGCCGAGCGTGGCCACCGCGAGGGCGATGACGACCGGGACGAACACGCTCGCCACCTGGTCGGCGAGGCGTTGCACGGCCGCCTTGCCGCTCTGCGCGTCCTGGACCAGCCGGGCCATCTGGGCGAGCTGCGTGTCGGACCCGACGCGCGTCGCGCGCACGACGAGCCTGCCCCCGGCGTTCACGGTGGCGCCAGTCACGCCGTCGCCGGGGCCGACCTCGACCGGCACGCTCTCACCGGTCAGGAGGCTCGCGTCGAGCGCCGAGCGGCCCTCCACGACCACGCCGTCGGCGGCGACCTTCTCGCCCGGCCGCACGACGAAGTGGTCCCCGACGCCGAGCCGGTCGACCGGGATCACGTGTTCCCTCCCGTCCCGGAGCACGGTCACGTCCTTCGCACCGAGCTCGAGCAGGGCGCGCAGCGCGGCGCCGGAGCGCCGACGGGCCCGGACCTCGAGGTAGCGGCCCGCGAGGACGAGCAGCGGCACCGCCGTCGCGACCTCCAGGTACAGGTCGGCGTCGGCCTCGCCGCGGCGCCCGAGCAGCTCCAGCCGCATCGTCATCCCGAGCTCGCCCGCCTCGCCGAGGAACAGCGCGTGCAGCGACCAGCCGAAGGCGGCCAGCACCCCGACCGAGATGAGCGTGTCCATGGTCGCCGCGCCGTGCCGCAGGTTGACCCACGCGGCGCGGTGGAAGGGCCAGGCGCCCCAGACCACCACCGGGGCCGCGAGGGTCAGGGAGAGCCACTGCCAGGCCCGGAACTGCAGCGCCGGAACGGTGGCCAGGACGAGCACGGGGATCGTCAGCGCCGCGGTCAGCAGCACCCGTCGGCGGAGCTCCGAGCTGCGGGCGGCGGCCGCGTCGACGACGGGGGTCTCGGTCGTCGCCGCGGGCAGCGCGGCGTGATAGCCCGCCGCCTCGACCGCCGCCACCAGCTCGGCCGGGCTGATCGAGGGCGGATGCAGCACACGGGCCTGCTCGGTGGCGTAGTTGACCGTGGCCGTCACGCCCTCCAGGCGGTTCAGGCGTCGCTCGACCCGACCGGCGCACGCGGCGCACGTCATGCCGCCGACGGCCAGGTCGAGCGCGCGACGCTCCGTGGCGTCGTCGGTCCCGGCGTGTGTGCTCATCCGCCGTGCCCGTGCCCGTCGTCGGGCGGGCCGCCGGCCGCGGCCGGGACGTCGACGGTCAGGGCGGCGGTCCGGACGACGCCGTCGTGGCGGAAGTCGAGGAACAGCCGATGGCGGCCCGGCGCCGGGAAGGTCACCGTGAAGCGCAGGTCGGGGCCGGCCCCTCCGTCGCCCTCCGCGTGGACGTGCAGGTAGGCGAGGTCCGCCGCCCGCAGGGCCACCAGGTGACCGCGGGCCTCCAGGTAGGGCTCGAGGTCCGTGACCGGCGCGCCGCGACGGCTGACGGAGAACGTCAAGGTGGTCGCGCGGCCGGCCGTCGGGCGACCGTGCACCGCGACCTCGTGGTCGCCGACGCGAGCCGTGGCCGCCGGGGCGGGCAGCGGCCGTGGCCTGAGCTCCCCCGCGACGGTCAGGTCCGCCGCGAGCGTCAGCGCCGGTCCCGACGCCGGTCGGATGTCGGCGTAGGCGCGGTACACGCCCGCCTCGTCAAGGCGGACCGTCGTCTCCCACGTGCCGTCGGCCGCGCGCACGGGGTGCACGTGGCGGTACCCGGACAGGTCCCGTCGGACGACGATGAGGTGGAGCTCCTTTCCGTGCACGCGGTCGAACGCGCGGACGGTCAGGCCGTCCGGGCCGACGATGCGGAAGCGGAGCCGCTCGGACGTGCCGGCCGTGAGCACCGGGTCGTCGACCACGAGGGCGTGACCGGCCTCGGCGGCGGCGAGCCCGCGGGCGGGCGAGGAGACCCCATGCTCGGACGGCGGCGCCCCGTCGGCGCCGATCGGCCCCACGGTCCGGCCTGCCCCGAGGGCCGCCACGAGGACCGCTCCGAGCAGCGCCGCGTAGAGCGCCAGGCGCACGGGCGCGCGCTCGGGGACGCGCAGGGGCGACGGACCCCGGCCGGGCGCGCCGAGCCTCACGCCCGGACCGTGTACCCGGCCTCGTCGATCGCCGCGCGGACGTCGTCGGTCGACACGTCGGAGCCCGTCACGCGCACCTCGCCCGCCGGCAGGTCCACGGCGACGTGCTCGACGCCCGGGACGGCTTCGACCTCCGTCGTCACCGCGCGGACGCAGTGCTCGCACGTCATGCCGTCCACGGCCAGTCGCAGCTCTCCCACGGGTCCTCCTCGCATACCGGTCAGGGGTATGACGAGGAGCGTTGCATACCGGGAGGGGGTATGTCAACATGGCGCCATGGCACCCTCGCGCAACGCTCCCGCGTCCGACCCGTCGCCGGACGACGCCACGCCGGCTCCGACCGCCGCCGTCGAGGGGCCGGGCTACCGCGCCTCCCAGGCGCAGATCCTGCGACGCCTGCGCCGGGTCGAGGGTCAGATCCTCGGGGTCGCCCGCATGGTCGAGGAGGACCGCTACTGCATCGACGTGCTGACGCAGATCAGCGCGGTGCAGGCGGCGCTCGACAAGGTCGCGCTCGGCCTGCTCGACGCGCACGCGCGCCGCCGCGTCGTCGGCGGCCACGGCCCCGGGACCGTCGAGGAACGCTCCGACGAGCTCATGGCGGCCGTCGGTCGCCTGCTCGGCCGCGGGTGACGGCTCCGACGCTCGCGGACGTGCTGCGCGCCGATGCCGCCACGGTCGCGGGTGCGGCGGCCGACCTGCTGGCCGCCGCCGCG
>CADCWC010000034.1 GCA_902806305.1 uncultured Thermoleophilia bacterium
TCGTCCGCCGACGCGTCGGCGTCGACGGCCAGCGAGGCGTCGGCGAGGAACGTCGAGAGCTGCCGGATCATCTCGGCGTGGGCGCGTTCGATGCGCGCCGCCTCCTGCGTCTCGACGAATCCCCGCCGGACCATCTCGTAGGCCGACAGGCTCTCGAGGAAGAAGTCTCCCGCCGCCTCGGTCACGCGCGCCACGTCGGCGGGCGTCGAGGCGTGACGGACGGTCGCGAGCAGCACGTCGTGATGCACGACCGCGAGGTCGAGGACGCTCAGCTCCTGGCCGACCGCCTCCCGGCCCAGCTCGTATCCGGCCCGGAGGAGGGTCTCCCCGGCGTGCTCGACGTACCGCCGGAACGCGAACTCGTAGCCCGCTCGGAAGGCGTCGACCGGTTCCGTCACGCCGCGGCCCCTCGGTAGCGCACCACGAGCGCCAGGGCGTCGTCCGTCGCGTTCCAGTGCTCGGCCACGATCCGGTCGGCGATCGCCTGCGGCGTGCCGGTGAGCAGCAGGCGATCGGCGAACGCGGGTCGCACCCCGTCGGTGGCCAGGACCAGCACGTCCCCGGGACCGAGTGGCAGCGTGACGGGATGCAGGGGCGGCAGATGGTGGCCGGAGACGCCGCCGGGCAGGCGCAACGCGACGGCCGCCGGTGGCGGGGCCGAGCGCGCGGCCGGCACCAGACGCCCCTCGACGTTCCCGACTGCGAGCCAGGTCATCGTGCCGGACACGGCCGACAGGAACGCGATGCTCATGGCGGCGCCTCTGCTGCCGCCGAGGGCGCGATGGCAGGCCTCGGCCAGCACGGCGAGGTCGCCACCGTCGAACCGCGACAGGACCTCGACCGCGGTGCGGGCCGCGCGCGACGCCTCGAGCCCGTGGCCCGAGCCGTCCACCGCCGCGACGAGCACCCCGTCGCCGACCGGCTCGACGAGGGCCATGTCTCCGGCGGTGTCCTCGCCCGGCCGGCAGCGGGTCACCGCGCCCCAGGCGACCAGATCGGCCACGGCGGTGTCAGCCACCGGGGGACCGGCGTGCGTGGAGCAGCTCGAGGCGGGTCCGGACCCGCCACTTGGTCATGGTCACCGTCGTGCCCGCGTCCTGCGCCGACACGACCTCGAACTCGTCCATCAGGCGTCGTGCACCCGGGAGGCCGAGCCCGAAACCGCCTCGACCCGAGCGGCCGTCCTGCAGGGCCGCCTCCACGTCACGGATGCCGGGCCCGTCGTCCTCGGCCACGACGACCAGCCCGTGCCGCTCCGGCTCCTGCAGGCCGCGGATCGCGATCCGGCCCTGGCCGGCGTGGACGATGATGTTGCGGGCGATCTCGGAGATCGCCGTCGCGATCAGCGTCGCGTCCGTCCGCGTGAACCCCAGCGCGACCGCCTGGGCCCGGCCTTCGGCACGCGCCCTGACCAGATCCACGTCGGTGGCGATGGCGACGACCACCTCATCCGGCACCGCGGCCGGCCCCCGTCGTCCAGCGGTCGAGCAGCGCCTGTCCCTCGTCGAGGTCGAGGGCGGTGTGCAACGGCTCCAGGTTCAGGCTGAACTGCACGAGCGCGATGGCGACGTCGGGCTGGATGCCGACGATCACGGTCTCGGCGCCCCGGAGTCGCGTCGTGATCGCGAGGGACCGCAGCGAGCGCGCCACGAACGAGTCGATCACGTCCATGGCGGTGACGTCGATGATGATCCCGCGGATCCGGTGGACGCCGAGCCGATCGGCCAGCGTGTCCCGCAGCTCCAGAACCTGACCGTCGGTCAGGTCCGCCTGGATCGAGGCGATCAGGTAGTCGCCGTGCTGCAGGATCGCGACCGACATCGTGGCGCGCCGGCTAGTCGCCGGAGGCGCTGCGCCCGGCGTCGCTCCGGTCGGCCTGGTATCCGAGCAGCCGCTCGGCCTCCTCGAGCCCGCCCTGGAGGTCGCCGACCGTCCGCATCATGCTCAGATCGACGCCGAGGTCCGTCAGCGTGTGCGCGATCCGCGACGACATTCCGGTGATGATCGCGCTTGCGCCCATCAGCCGTGACGCCTCGACGGTCTGGACGAGGTGGTTCGCGACCGTGAGGTCGATCGTCGCCACGCCCGTGATGTCGATGACGACGACGCGCGCCCGGTTGGCCTTGATGGCGCCGAGGAGCTGCTCCGTCAGCTGCCGGGCGCGAGCGGAGTCGAGGCTGCCGATGATCGGCAGGATCAGCAGGCGCTCCCGGACCTGGAGGACGGGCGTCGAGAGCTCGCGGATCGCCTCCTCCTGGACGCGGATGACCCGTTCCCGCTCCTCGACGAAGCTCACGCCGACGGTGACCGCGATCCGGTTGGCCGCGGGCTCGTAGGCGTCGAGGATGCGGTTCAGCATGTCCGCGTCCGACTGGTACCGGACGAACAGCGAGCGCGCCAGGACGTCGCGCAGGAGCAGGACGATCCCGAGCACCTCGTGCGTCTCCACGCCGCGCGGGATGATCCGCTCGGACAGGTCCCGGGCGTAGGCCTGCAGCGTCTCCACGCTCCCGGTCTCCAGCGCGTCGACGTAGTTGTCGTAGACGGCCGTCACCTCGGAGAAGATCTCGTCGGGCGTCATGACGCTCAGCAGATGCGCCTCGGTGATCCGGCGGACCCACTCCTCACGCAGCTCCGTCCGGCTGTCACGAAGGTAGGCGACGAGCTCGCGCAGCAGCGAGGCGTCCCCTCCCGACGGTCGGCGGACGAGAACGGGGGCATCGGCGGGACGGTCCATGGCGTCTCCTCGGACTGCTGTGGCATCGGGCGCCGTGCCGAGCCGGCGGTGTTGCCGGTCGGCTTGCGGGCTGTTCATCGGCTGGTCGATCCTCGTGCGCCGGCGCCGTCGAGGAACAGGCTCGTGATGGCCGCGATCGTATCGTCTCGTCCGCGGGCGGGCCGGGCCTGCGGCACGGTCACGACCAGGCCGACCAGCGCCTCCGCAAGCCAGGAGCTCGCGACGTCGTGGCGGACGTCCCCGTTCGACTGGCCGCGCTCGAGCAGCCGACGGAGCGGGGTCGAGACGCAGCGGTCGAACGTGGCGGCGTCAACGCCGACGCGCTCG
>CADCWC010000035.1 GCA_902806305.1 uncultured Thermoleophilia bacterium
GAGCCGTGCCGCGTCCCAGTCATCGTCCCTCGGGGTCACGACGGCGCCCCGTACGCGGTCGCGGAGTCGGTCGGCGATGCTGAACTCGGTCGTGCTCACAGGTGCTCCTCCAGGTCTCGGTGCGCACGGGACCGGCGGGTCCCGCAGTGCCTCCAGCGTTCCAGGAGCCGGACGGCGCGACGATGGAGGCAGCACCGCGGCCTCGCGACGGCGAACCGCCGAACGCATGCGCGAGCTAGCCACACCGCGACGGGGGCGAGCCGTAGCCCCGGGCCCGGCGGCGCTCCGGGCCGGGCCGCGCAGCCAGGCCGGTCAGACGGGCAGCCGGAGCTGCTCCACGGCGGTCAGCTTGGACACCGTCACGCCCAGCAGGCGGACTGGCGGGGGGCGGTCGAGAAGCGCACGCTCGAGCGCCAGCAGGGCGAGGCGCCCGATCTCGTCGGCGTCGCCGAACGCCACCCCCGTGGTCTGCGCCCGGCTGGCCAGGCTGAAGTCCGGGTAGCGGAGCTTCACGGTCACGGTCCGGCCCACACGACCGGTCCGGCCGAGGCGGTCGGCCACGCGCACGGCCATGCGCAGCGCCTCGTCGGCGAGCACGGCCGGGTCGTGGACGTCGGCGTCGAACGTCTCCTCGTGCCCGACCGACTCCGAGGGCCCGCCGCGCTCGACGCGGCGCCGGTCGACGCCGCGGGCGCGGTCGCGCAGCTCCGGCCCGATGACGCCGGGCAGGAGCGAGCGCAGCCGCTCGTCGTCGAGCGCCGCCAGGTCGCCGACGGTGGCGAGCCCGCGCGATCGCAGACGGGCGTCGGCCTTCGGGCCGATGCCCGGCAGCGCCCGGAGCGGCAGGGGCGCCAGGAAGGCCTCCTCCCGGCCCGCCGCGACGACGGTCACGCCTGCGGGCTTGCGGAAGTCCGACGCCACCTTGGCCACCACCTTGGAGGTGCCGCACCCGAAGCTGGCCGACAGCCCGGTGCCGAGCCGGATCGCCTCCTGCAGGTCGAGGAGGAAGCGCTCGGCGGAGCGCACGGAGTCGACCAGCCCGGTGAGATCGAGGTAGCCCTCGTCGAGGCCGACCTGCTGGACCGCCTCGCAGCGCGCCTCGACGAGGGACCAGACGGCGTCCGAGTGGCGCCCGTAGGTCGCCATGTCGGGCCGGACGAAGACGGCGTCGGGACAGCGCCGACGCGCCTCGGCAGCGCTCATCGCCGAGCGGATCCCGAACTGCCGCGCCTCGTAGCTGGCGGTCGAGACGACGCCGCGGCCGTACGGGTCGCCCCCGACCACGAGGGGCAGCCCCGCGAGCTCGGGACGCTCGATGACCTCGACCGCCGCGTAGAAGGCGTCGAGGTCGAGATGCGCGACGACCCGGGTCATGGGTGCTCGGCCCAGGCTACCAGCCGGCTCCCGCGGCGCCTGCGGGCCGGGGCCGGCCGGGTGTCTATCCTACGGGTCAGATGACGACCTCCCGAGCCCAGGCGTGAGCCACGACGGCGACAAGCTGATCCGCCAGCTCTCGCTCGTCGCCTACCTGATGGCCGCCCGCCGTCCGGTCACGGCGCGCGACGCGAAGTCGGCGGTCGAGGGCTACGCGGACATGTCGGACGAGGCCTTCGCGCGACGGTTCTACGCCGACCGCGCGGAGCTCCTGACGCTCGGCATCCCGCTCCCCTCGCAGCGCGACGAGTTCACCGGCGAGGAGCTCTACACGCTGCCCGCCGAGCAGTACTTCCTGCCCCCGCTGCACCTCTCGGACGCGGAGCTCGCGGCCCTCCAGACGTGCCTCTACCTGCTCGAGGGCCAGTTCGCCTACGCCGAGCCGCTCCGCCTCGCCCTGCAGAACCTGGCCCTCGGCAGGCCGAACCCGACCAGCGACGCGAGCCAGGCCGCGTTGACCCTGAACCTGGCGGGCGGCGGCTACTCGGCCGACATCGCCCAACGCCTGGCCAAGCTCGAGGGCGCCATCTCGAAGCAGCGGACGGTGGTCTTCCCGTACTTCGCCATGAGCCGCGGCAGCGAGGCCACGCGCACGGTCGATCCCTACAGCCTGTTCTTCGAGGGGTCGCACTGGTACCTGGTCGGCCGCGACCACGAGCGGGACGACGTGCGCGTCTACCGCGTGTCGCGGATCCGCGGTGACATCCGCTTCGCCACGCGCCGGGAGCGCGACTTCCGGTTGCCCGACAGCTTCGACCCGGAGCTCTACCGCGAGCGCGTGCGGGTCCCATGGCAGCTCGGCGAGCCGGTCGGCGAGGCCGTGCTGCACGTGACGCCGGGCGCCGCCTGGCTCGTGGAGCGCCTGTGGGGCGGGCACGGCACCGTGGCCGTCGACGAGGACGACCGCTCGGCCACCTACACGACCCCGTACGCGGACCTCTCGCGACTGGTGACCTGGATCATCGGCATGGACGGCGAGGTCCTGCCCGTGTCGCCGGCCGACGTGGTGGACGAGGTCGCGGCGGCGCTCGAGCGCGGCCGGGAGGCGCACCTCGGCGAGCCGCCCGTCCACGCCCAGCCGCTCAAGATCGTCCCCGACGAGCAGCCCGTCGCGACGCGCCGACCGAGTCCCGTGGCGCCCGAGCGCTTCGCGGTGCTCCAGGCGCTGCTCGCGGACCTGCTCGAGGCCTGCGGCGACGAGCCGACGGGCGAGCTGGCCGTGTCCGCGCTCGCCGACCGCTACAAGCTCGGACGCGACGCGCTGGTCGACCAGATCAACCTGCTGAACCTGGTCAACTTCGGCGGCGGCTGCTACGCCGTCTACGTCGAGATCGACGGCGACCGGGTGCGGGTCGAGAAGGAGCTCTACGGCGAGGAGTTCCGGCGGCCCGCGCGGCTCTCACCGCTCGAGGCCAAGGCGATCCTGATGGCCCTCGACCTCGTGGGGCCGCAGGTTGCGGCGGGGGCCGGGACGTCGCTCGAGACGGTGCGTCGCAAGGTCGAGGCGGCGTTCGGCGGCTTCGACCTGAAGGAGACGCCGACGCCGAGCGCCCTGCAGGGCGAGGAGGGCATCCTCACCACGCTGAACCGCGGACTCAAGGGCCGCCGGCTCGTGCGCATCTCGTAC